>DAIPZP010000062.1:3976-8692 GCA_036782155.1 Propionibacteriaceae bacterium | reverse complement strand
CTTCTTCGTCATCTTCAACGTCGCCATGGGTGGCGAGTTCCCGGCCGCCTTCGGTCAGCCGTTGCCCACCAGCCAGACGGCCTCTGGCAAGCCGATGCTCGTCGACTACATCGCGGTGAGCCAGAAGTCAGGTGGGACGACCACCACCACACCCACGGTCACCACCACACCGACCACGACCCCCACGGTGACCACCACACCCACCACAACGCCGACCGCCACGACCACGACTACCCCACCGGGGGCGCGCAATGCGTATAGCCGGATCGAGGCAGAGTCGTACGACTCCCAGTCGGGCATCCTCACCCAGGCCACCACCGATACTGGCGGAGGGCAGAACATAGCGGGAGTCGCCAACGGCGACTGGGCCCTATACAAGGGCGTGGACTTCGGATCGACGCCTGCAACCCAGTTCGTGGCCCGAGTCGCATCGGGCGCTAGCGGAGGGGCAAGCGGTCTCGTCGAGGTCAGGCTGGACTCCCTCGACGCCACTCCGATCGGTACGTTCGCGATCGCGAACACCGGCGGCTGGCAGAACTGGCAGACCATCCCTGCCAACATCTCAGGGGTCACCGGCGTGCACAACGTCTACATCACGTTCACCAGCGGCCAGCCGAGCGACTACGTCGCCCTCAACTGGCTGACCTTCGGCGACGGCGCGATGACCACGACCACACCCACCGCGACCGCACCGACGTCACCGACGGCGCGCGATGCCTACGGCCGGATCGAGGCAGAGTCGTACGACTCCCAGTCGGGCATCCTCACCCAGGCCACCACCGATACTGGCGGAGGGCAGAACATAGCGGGAGTCGCCAACGGCGACTGGGCCCTATACAAGGGCGTGGACTTCGGATCGACGCCTGCAACCCAGTTCGTGGCCCGAGTCGCATCGGGCGCTAGCGGAGGGGCAAGCGGTCTCGTCGAGGTCAGGCTGGACTCCCTCGACGCCACTCCGATCGGTACGTTCGCGATCGCGAACACCGGCGGCTGGCAGAACTGGCAGACCATCCCTGCCAACATCTCAGGGGTCACCGGCGTGCACAACGTCTACATCACGTTCACCAGCGGCCAGCCGAGCGACTACGTCGCCCTCAACTGGCTGACCTTCGGCCACTGATCTGACGGCCTGATCGACGAGTCACGACGCGCTGGATCCTCTGTGGCCCAGCGCGTTCGTGTGTCGAAGCTCAGTGCCGGTAGTCGCCGCGGTAGTACTCGTACACCCATCCGGTCAGCGACCAGATGCCCATGCCCAGACCGAGGAGCGAGATCCACCATCCGAACACGGGGCCCAACACGATGAGGACCATCGTGAGCGCCGTCCACAGTGGCCAGATGCTGCTGGCGGGGAAGAAGCCGAGCTCACCGGCGCCCTCAGCGATCTCGGCGTCCGGTCGATCCTCGGGACGGTCGATCTTGCGGCTCGTGATCCCGAGGTAGACGGCGATCATGCCGCAGGTCGCCGCGGCGAGAATCAGGGCCACGATGCCGATCGGCTCGCTCAGCTTCGTGAAGTATCCGTAGCTGACCGCGACGACAACGAAGAAGCCGGCGAGGGGAGCGAAGATTTTCCACTCGGTCTTCACAGGTCAGCCTCCATGTGCTGGGCGCTAGCCGCCATGTCGGGGTGATGGAGGTCGAACGCCGGTGCCTCGCTGCGGATCCGCGGCAGGCTCGTGAAGTTGTGCCGCGGCGGCGGGCAGCTCGTAGCCCACTCCAGCGACCGGCCCCAACCCCACGGATCGTCGGTGTTGACCAGGGGCGCGTTGCGCGAGATCCACAGGTTCCAGAACCACGGCAGCATCGAGACGCCCAGGAGGAAGGCGCCGAACGTCGAGCCCTGGTTGAGGAACGTGAAGCCCTCGGTGGGCAGGTAGTCGGCGATGCGTCGCTGCATGCCCTCGACGCCCAGCCAGTGCTGGACGAGGAATGTCGTGTGGAAACCGACGAACAGGGTCCAGAAATGGATCTTGCCCCACGTCTCGTTGAGCATCCGCCCGGTGAGCTTGGGCCACCAGAAGTAGAACCCGCCGAACATCGCGAACACGACCGTGCCGAACAGCACGTAGTGGAAGTGGGCCACGACGAAGTAGGTGTCCGACACCTGGAAGTCCAGCGGCGGTGACGCCAGGATGATGCCGGTCAGGCCGCCGAACAGGAACGTCGTGAGGAAGCCGACGGCCCAGAGCATGGGGGTGTCGAACGATAACGACCCGCCCCACATCGTGCCGATCCAGTTGAAGAACTTCACGCCCGTCGGCACGGCGATCAGGAACGTCATGAACGAGAAGAAGGGCAGGCTCACTGCGCCGGTGACGAACATGTGGTGCGCCCAGACCGCGATCGACAGGGCGGCGATGGACAGGGTTGCGGCGATCAGCGAGATGTAGCCGAAGATCGGCTTCCGGCTGAACACGGGCAGGATCTCCGTGATGATGCCGAAGAACGGCAGAGCGAGGATGTACACCTCGGGGTGGCCGAAGAACCAGAACAGGTTCTGCCACAGGAGCGGTCCGCCGTTGGCCGAGTCGAAGACGTGGGATCCGAGGCGCCGGTCCGACTCGAGGACGAGCAGTGCCGCAGCGAGGATCGGGAAGACGATCAACGCCAGGATCGAGGTGACGAGGATGTTCCAGGTGAAGATCGGCATCCGGAACATCGTCATGCCCGGCGCGCGCATCGTCATGATCGTCGTGACGAAGTTCACCGCGCCGAAGATCGTCGACAGACCGGTGAGGTAGAGGCCCATCAGCCACAGGTCGCCGCCCACGCCGGGAGAGTTGATCGCGTTCGACAGCGGCGCGTACGCGAACCAGCCGAAGCTCGCAGCCCCTTGGGGGCTGAGGAACCCGGCGCACACAATGAGCCCCCCGAACAGGTACATCCAGAACGAGAACATGTTCAGGCGGGGAAAGGCGACATCCGGCGCGCCGATCTGCAACGGCATGATCGCGTTCGCGAACGCCGCGAACATGGGCGTGGCGAACAGCAGCAGCATGATCGAGCCGTGCATCGTGAAGAACTGGTTGTACGTCTCGTACTGCAGGAACTGGATGCCCGGGAAGGCCAGCTCCGCACGGATCGCCAGCGCGAGCGCACCGCCGAAGAGGAAGAACGCAAAGGCGGTAATGAAGTACAGCTTCGCGATCACCTTGTGATCGGTCGAGGTGATCACCCGGTAGAAACGGCGACCCCAGGTCTCGTTCCTGGCGACGGGCTTCGCGCCCGGGAGTGAAGCGACCCTTTCGGCGACAGCACTCACTTCGTGGTCTCCTTCGCGCTCGGCACGGGCACGGCGGTCATCTGGGCGTTCACGAGGATCTCACCGGTCTGGCCCTTGGCCTTGAGGTCGTTGAGGTACGCGTAGTACTCCGACAGCGTCACCACGTGGACGTTGAACAGCATCTGCGAGTGGTACGCGCCGCACAGCTCCGCGCACTTGCCCAGGTACGTGCCGAGCTTGGTCGGGGTGACCTCGAACGTGTTCGTACGACCCGGGATGGCGTCCATCTTGAAGTAGAACTCAGGGATCCAGAACGAGTGGTCGACATCGTTCGACTCGATCTTGAAGAGGATCTTCTGGTTGACCGGCAGGTACAGGTCCGGGTAGTTCTCGATGGTGCCGGCGTTGTGGATGACCGCGCCGACCTGGGGGTTGTCCTGCTCGTAGTAGTTGAACGTCCACGACCACCTCTGGCCGATCGCCATGATCGTGCGGTCTGGGTTGTCGCTGTGGGCCATCACCACGTCCTGGGCGCGGACCGTGTACAGGAAAAGCACACCGATGATGAGGAACGGCATGACCGTGTACATGATCTCGAGCGGCACGTTGTAGCGGTTCTGCTTCGGCTTCTCGTCGGAGTGCTTGCGACGGAAGCGGATGACCGCGTAGCCGATGAGACCCCAGACGATGACGCCGATCACCATGCTGGCGATCCATGCACCGCTCCACAGCGAACCGATGTTGCCCGACTGCTGGCTCGCGCCCACCGGGAGTCCCCATCTGGTCCATTGCGCAGAGGTCTCCTGGCTGCAGCCGGCGGTCAGCAGCAGGACTGCTGCCCCTGCTACGGCCTTGCGCGGAGTCAGAACACGATGCACGCGTCGTCCTTCCATAGGGACGCACGGGGGCGCCACCCTCAATTGGTCGGCAGCCTAACGCAAAACCGCCCCCCGATGACGAGTCACGGAAGGCGGTTTGGTATAAGGAGCCCCTCAGAGGCCCCCGAGCGTCAGTGGAAGGAGTCCCCGCATGCGCAGGAGTTGCTGGCGTTGGGGTTGTCGATCGTGAATCCCTGCTGCGAGATCGTGTCAGCGAAGTCGATCTGCGCACCGTTGAGGTAGGGAGCGCTCATCTTGTCGATCGCGACCTTGACGCCTGCGAACTCCGAGACGACATCCCCGTCGATCGAACGGTCGTCGAGCTCGAGCTGATAGCGAAGGCCGGAGCAGCCGCCCGGCTGTACGGCGATACGGAGGACGAGGTCGTCGCGACCCTCGCTGGCGATCAGGGACTTGACCTTGGCGGCCGCGACGTCAGTCAGGACGACGCCCTGCGTCGTCGTGGTCGTGATGGTGTCGGTCATATCGTTCCCTTCGAGAAGGTCTGTCTGCTTGCCTGGTTGCCTCAGTCTACGTGACGCGATGAACGTGAAATGACAACGTCACGGTGCGGTCACCAATTCCAGGTGCGGGCGATCCGCGCGGCTCCCG
>DAIPZP010000062.1:0-3876 GCA_036782155.1 Propionibacteriaceae bacterium | reverse complement strand
CCGGCCCGGTGCGTACGACTCCGCCGAGGGCCAGGATCGCCAGCGCCAGCCCGTTCCCGGCACCGGCACCAGGCGGCGGCTCGGGCATGCCCAGGTCCGCGGCGACCCGGGCGAGCACCGCATCTCCGGCGAGGGCGGCGCCGATGTCCGGTTTCCCCGAGCTGTACGTGCGGCGCGCCGCCACGCCCCGTACACCCAGCAGCGGGGCCTCGAGCTCATCGTCACTGACGACGCCCACGAGCGTGCGACCCGAGACCACCGATCGGGCGACCTCGATCGCGCCGTCGCTCACAGCCAGACCGCCGAGCGCCGACACGAGACCTGCCCCTCCGTCGTCGGCGCAGTCGCCGGTCAGGTCGACGAGGATCGTGGCTACGTCCCGGGCTGCGGCGAGGTCCACACCCAGCTGCGCGCTCGACTCCCCTTCCCCGGCTGTCACGACGACAGCGCCGGGGATCGTGCTGACCGCGGCCACGAGGCCCGAGCCGCCGATCCCGATAGGGACGACGGCGACCTGGTGACCGAGGTCCGCCCATGCGGAGCCGACGGCCGAGCCAGCTGCACCGGGATCGAGGCCCGCGATGCCGGCGGAGATCACGAGAACGCGCATGGTGCTGCGGAGCGTACGCCAGACGACGTCGCCGTCGCCGTCGGCGGCGCGGTGCGGGTACGATGCGTCCGAATCCGAGACGAAGAGCAAGGACGATCGTGGGAGTGTTCCGCCCGTACGACCCGCAGGAGAAGGCGACACCTGAGGTGACCGATCCTGCGCAGGATCACGCCAAGGGCAAGGGAGCGCCGACCCCCACCCGCAAGCAAGCGGAGGCAGCGCGTCGCCAGCGTGTGAACCCCGTCCTCACCAAGAAGGAAGCGCGAGTTCACGAGCGGGACGCTCGGCGGGCCAACCAAGCGAAGGCCATGGCCGCGCAGGATAGGCAGCCCGAGCGTGTGCTGATGCGCGACTACATCGACGCGCGCTTCAACGTCACCGAGATCCTGCTGCCCGCGTGGATCCTCGTCCTCGCGGTGAGCCTGCTGGGCACGAGGTGGCCGCTCCTCGTCGAGATCTCCGTGTTCGTCGTGTGGGGCCTTCTGGTGCTCGCCGCGGTCGACCTGTACGTGATGTGGCGCGGCTACAAGAAGCTGCTCGCCACCAAGGTGCAGAACGCGTCGACGCGCGGGCTGCTCATGCTCGCGATCAACCGTGCGCTCTCGATCCGGCCGTGGCGCGCACCCGCTCCCCGCGTGAAGCGCGGCGCGAAGCTCTGAGGATACGAGCGTGTACTTCGGGTTCACCTGGCGTGACGGCGATCAGGCCATGGACGGCCCCGCCGTCGGCGGTCCGTTCCCCACGCAGTCGGACGCCGAGGCGTGGCTGGCGGAGACGTACGAGCAGCTGCTGGAGCGCGGGATCACCTCGGTGAGCCTGTACCACGAAGGACGCCCTGTGTACGGGCCGATGTCGCTGACCGAGTGACCGCTCAGGCCGGCTGACCGGCCTCGTCGTCATCCTTGCGTCGAACCGCCGACCACAGCAGGAGACCGCCGAATCCTGCGACGAGCACCCCGACCACGGCAACCACCGGTCTGGCCGACTTCGCCGTGGCGACCCTCTGTTCGTACGACTGTGTCTTCCCGTTGTCCGCGCCGGTCAGGCTCGAGTACGAGCACACGTCACCGGGCCTCATGACCTGGTCGTGGCAACGGATCTGGTCGATGGGCGCGAGCAGCGCCCACGCGAGCGCGCCCAACCCTGCGACCAGGACGAGGACGTGCAGAACGCGTGCCTGGATGAGCCGCCTCATGCGCCACGTACCCCAGGCGTGACGAACGGGGGCTTCACGACGTCGAACGGTTCGGTCCGTGACCGTACGACGACCCCGACCTGGTCCCCCTCCACGACCGACGGGTCCACCAGTGCCAGCGCGATCCCCTGCCGCAGGGTGGGCGAGAACGTTCCCGAGGTGACGACACCCACCTGCGTACCTTCGGCGTCGAGGACCTCCATGCCATGTCGCGGGATGCCACGTCCGATCGCGGTCAGGCCTCGCAGCACCTTGTGCGGCGACAACCTCTGCGCCCGCAGCGACTGGGCCCCGTCGAAGACCGGCTTCTTCCAGCCGACTGCCCAGTTGAGGCCCGCCTCCACCGGCGAGATCTCCAGCGAGAGATCGTTGCCGTGCAGCGGGTAGCCCATCTCCGTACGGAGCGTGTCGCGGGCGCCGAGCCCACACAGCGCCAGCCCGTACGGCTCGCCGGCAGCAACCACCGCGTCCCACACGGCGCCGGCATCCCCGGTCGTGCAGACGAGCTCGTAGCCGCGCTCCCCCGTGTAGCCGGTGCGGCACACGGTGAGCTGGGCTGAGCCGAGCGTCGCGACCGCGAAGCGCATGTAGTCGTGGCCCACGGGAAGCCCGATCGAGGCCAGCAGCTCGTCCGAACGAGGACCCTGTACGGCGAGGATGGCGAAGTCGCGGTGGAGGTTCGTCACGGTCACGCCCTCGGGGGCTCCCTCCGCGAGCAGCCGCACGACCTCCGCGGTGTTCGAGGCGTTGGGGATGAGGAACATCTCGTCGTCGGAGCGCCGGTACGCGATGAGGTCGTCGATGGTGCCGCCGTCGATGGTGCACAGCAGCGTGTACTGGGCCTGACCGGCGCCGATGCGGTTCAGGTCGTTGGTGAGCCGGGTGTTGAGGTAGGCCGCGGCGCCAGGCCCGGCGACCAGCGCCTTGCCCAGGTGGCTGACGTCGAACAGCCCGACCCTTTCCCGTACGGCCGTGTGCTCCGCGAGCACTCCGGTGTACTCGAGCGGCATGAGCCAGCCGCCGAACTCCGCGAACTTCGCACCCGCGGCCTCGTGGCGGTCGTGGAGCACCGATGTCAACTGGTCCGCGGTCATGGGCTGGGATCTCCTCAGGCGTGGTCGAGGCCCGTACGAGCCAAACCGAGCCTATAGCCGACGCGATACTGTGGCTCGGCGGGGCGTGGCGCCCTGCGACAAGCCCGGAAGGTGATGTTCGTGGTCTCGGTGTCCCTGTCGAAGTCCGTCCCGCGCGACGCCGACGCAGTCATCGTCGGTCTCACGCAGGTGTCGGGTACGCCTGCCCTGGTGGACCTGCCCTCCTCCCTCGAGAAAGACCTCACCAAGCGCTGGGGCACGTCACCGTTGGCTGTGGCCCTTGATCTCGGCGCGAAGACGAAGTCAGGCAGCACGGTCGTCCTTCCCACTGCCGGTGTACGCCTTGTCGTGGTCGGCCTCGGCGACGTCGACGTGACCCCCGAACAGGTACGGCGTGCCGTGGGCAACGGCGTCAAGGCCCTGGCTCGCCTCGAACCCGCTTCCCCGCTCCACGTGGTCGTGAGCCTCGACCTCGTCGAGCCCGAGGTCATCAAGGGTGCGGCCGAGGGAGCGCTGCTCGGCGCGTACACGTACACCAAGATCGGCAGCGAGCCGTCGGAGCTTCTCCGCCTCGTGACGCTGGTCTCGCCCTCGACGAAACCCGAGGCGAAGGATGCGGTCGCCGCGGCCGTCGCCATCGCCGCAGGCGTCAACCAGACGCGGGACTGGATCAACACGCCGGCGAACATCCTCTATCCCGAGACGTTCGCCGCCGACACGGTCGCCACGAGCAAGAAGCACAAGCTGGAAGTCGAGGTCCTCGACGAGAAGGCGCTGGCCAAGGCCGGCTTCGGCGGGATCCTTGCCGTCGGCATGGGCTCGGAACGGCCGCCACGGCTGGTGCGGATCTCGTACGCCCCGCGCGGAGCACGCAACCACCTCGCGCTCGTCGGCAAGGGCATCACGTTCGACACCGGCGGCATCAACATCAAGCCGGGCGACAGCATGTACACGATGAAGTGCGACATGAGCGGCGC
>DAIPZP010000061.1:2679-8692 GCA_036782155.1 Propionibacteriaceae bacterium | reverse complement strand
CTCCTGAGCCACCGTCTGGTGAAGCCGCGGGAGGTCAACCTCGACGGCATCTTCGGGGTACTGCCCAACGTCGTGTGGACGAGCTCCGGGCCGTGCGCGGTGGACGACTTCGAGACGGTACGGGGTGCCTGCCGGTTCGCGGGCGAGCACCTCACGATCTTCGGCGTCGACAAGTTCCCGCGGATGGTCGACTACGTCGTGCCGAGCGGGGTACGGATCGCTGACGCTGATCGCGTGCGCCTGGGCGCCTATCTCGCGAGCGGCACCACCGTGATGCACGAGGGCTTCGTCAACTTCAACGCCGGCACGCTCGGCACATCCATGGTCGAAGGCCGGATCTCCGCGGGTGTGATCGTCGGCGACGGCACGGACGTGGGCGGCGGCGCCTCGATCATGGGCACGCTGTCAGGCGGCGGGCAGGAGGTCGTCACGATCGGCGAGCGGTGCCTGCTCGGGGCGGAATCCGGAGTGGGCATCTCGCTGGGCGACGACTGCGTCGTGGAGGCCGGGTTGTACGTGACGGCCGGCACGAAGGTGACCCTGCCCGACGGACGCGTGGTCAAGGGCGCCGAGCTGTCCGGTGCGTCCGGCGTGCTATTCCTCCGCGACTCGGTGAGCGGCCGCGTCGAGGCACGACCGCGCACAGGCGGCGCGGTCACCCTCAACGACGCTCTGCACACCAACGGCTGAGGCATGACCGGCCCGTCCGTCCCCAAGCGCGCCTCCCCTGGCGCGCCCACGAAGACGGTCTATGCGCGACGCCGGCTGGCGGTCAGCCTGGTGGGGTTCGCGATCATCGGGTTGGTGATCGCGCTGGTGGCCGGGCTCGCGGTGCGTTGGTGGGAGGGCCACGGTACGGCGATCTTCCCGTCACCGCAGGACGGGTGCGTCGCTAACGTCGGGGGCCAGACCGCCCAGCTGGACCTCGAACAGGCGTACAACGCGGCGATCATCGCCGGCGTCGCCGTCCAGCGCGGACTGCCGCCGCGGGCCGTGTCGATCGCCTTCGCGACCGCCTTGCAGGAGTCGGGGTTGCGCAATCTCGACCACGGGGACCGCGATTCCGTCGGGCTGTTCCAGCAGCGGCCCTCGCAGGGCTGGGGCACGGTCGCGCAGATCATGAACCCTCAGTACTCCGCCGGGAAGTTCTACGACGCGTTGGTGAAGATCGCCAACTGGCAGACCCGCGACATCACCGAGGTCGCCCAGGCGGTCCAGCGCTCCGGGGTCCCCGACGGGTACCGCAAGCACGTCGACCGTGCGCGCATCCTCGCCAGCGCCATGTCCGGCGAGACCGCCGCCGCGTTCACCTGCGTGGCGACGACGCCGAAGGCCGCCGATCCGAGCGGCTACGCGACCTTGCTCAAGGCGACGTACGGGGGTACGGCGCCGGGCCTGACCGCCGACGGCCCGCCTGTCCGGGTCGACGTGACCGCCGCCGCCGATGCCACGATCTGGTCGGTGGCGACCGCCAGCCAGGCCTGGGCGTCCGCGTTCGGCATCACCTTGATCCAGGCCGGCGAGAAGACCTGGCACCCGTCGACCACCAACCTTCCGCTCTGGTCCTCCGCCACCCCCCAGCCCGCTCGTACGGTGTCGGTGACGTTCGGCTGAGGCGGATCAGCCCGCGAGGCGAGCAGCAGCAGCCGTGATGCGTTCGTCCGTGGCCGTCAGGGCGATGCGGACGTGGTCGGCGCCCGCGGTGCCGTAGAAGTCACCCGGTGCCGCGAGGATGCCGAGATCGGCGAGGCGGTCGACGGTGACGCGGCCAGGTTCACCGAGGGTGGCCCACAGGTACAACCCGGCCTGCGAGTGGTCGATCCGGTAGCCGGCAGCCACGAGCGCGGCCGACAGGACCTGTCGCCTCGACGCGTACCGCTCACGCTGAGTCCGTACGTGCTCGTCGTCGCCCAGCAGCACGGTCATGGCCGCCTGTACGGGCGCGGGCACCATCATCCCGAGGTGCTTGCGTACCTCGAGCAGCTGAGACACGACCGACGGATCGCCACCGATGAAGCCCGCACGGTAGCCAGCGAGGTTCGACCGCTTCGACAGCGAGTACGCGCCGACGATCCCCGTGACGTCACCGCCGTTGATCCTGGTGTCCAGCGCCGAGACCGGCTCGGCGTCCCAGCCGAACTCCCCGTAGCACTCGTCGGCGACCAGCAGCGCGCCCCGGTCACGGCAGTAGGCGATCCACGCCGAGGTCTCCCCCGCGTCCGCCACGCGGCCGGTCGGGTTCGACGGCGAGTTCGTCCACACCAGCGCCGGCCGCTCGTCCGCCACGTCGTCAGGCGTCTCCGCGGTCACGACGCGGCATCCGGCCACCGCGGCCCCGACCGCGTACGTCGGGTAGGCCGTCGCCGGGATCACCACGGTGTCGTGCGCACCCAGGCCGAGCAATGTGGGCAGCCACCCGACAAGCTCCTTGGTGCCGATGACCGGCAGGACGCCGCGGTCGCCGAGCTGCGGTGCGCCCCAACGGCGCGACAGGTAGTCGCCGATCGCCTGGCGAAGCGCCGGCGTGCCCCACGTCAGCGGGTACCCGTGGGCGTCGGACGCCTCAGCGAGGGCTCTCCGCCCGAGCTCTGGAGTCGGATCGACCGGCGTGCCGACGGACAGGTCGCAGATCCCGTCCGGATGACTCCGGGCGCGGGCTGCAGCCCCTGCGATCGTGTCCCAGGGGAAGTCGGGCAGGTCCAGGGGCCGGAAGAACGCGGGCGCGCTCACTCGCCCTGAGGGGGCAGTGCGGCGACAACCGGGTGGTCGTCGTCGATGACACCCAGCTTGGCCGCGCCACCAGGCGTGCCCAGCTTGTCGAAGAAGGCCGCGTTGACGTCGAGGTACTCGGAGTACTCGGGCGGCACGTCGTCCTCGTAGTAGATCGCCTCGACCGGGCACACCGGCTCGCAGGCGCCACAGTCGACGCACTCCTCCGGATTGATGTACAGCATCCGGTTGCCCTCGTAGATGCAGTCCACAGGACACTCGTCGACACAGGCCCGGTCCTTGATGTCGACACAGGGCAGGGCGATGACGTACGTCACGAAGCGCTCCTCACGATTGGACGCGGCCTCACGTGCCGCTAGGCGGAACTGTACCGGGGTCCACTAACGTCAGGCCAGGAGGAACGATGCGAATCAGAAGGCAGAAGCTCTGGGCCGACGACGCCCCTGAACGACTGGCGACGGGCGCGACCTGGCTGGAGGGACCGACATGGGTCGGCGACCGGCTGCTCGTCAGCGACATCCCCGGGAACCGCGTGTTGTCGTGGCGTCCGGGACAGACCGAGTTCGACGTCGCAATCCCGCACGCGGAGTTCACCAACGGTCGTACGCTCGCCCGCGACGGACGCGTCTACCAGTGCTCGCACGGCCGCCGTGGCGTCGAAGAGCTGCACCCCGATCTGACCACTACCCTCCTGGTCGACTCGGTCAACGGCGTCCGCCTCAACTCCCCCAACGACCTCGTCGTCGCCCGCGACGGCGCGATCTGGTTCACGGACCCGCCGTACGGGATCCTCGACGCCCACGAGGGCCACCCCGGCGAGCTCGAGTACGGAGCCTGCTGGGTGTTCCGGTTCGTGCCGGAGACCGGTGAGCTCACCGCGGTCATCACCGACCTCGACCGTCCGAACGGCCTCGCGTTCTCCCCCGACGAGAGCGTGCTGTACGTGGCGAACTCCGCCAACCACGACGGCTTCAAGGTCTGGGCGTACGACGTCGTCGACGGGCAGTGCGGCCCAGGGCGTCTCTTCTACACCGGGCTCAAGGGCGTCATCGACGGCTTCCGCGTCGACACGGACGGCCTGCTCTGGCTCTCCGACGACGACTCGATCGCGGTGACCGATCCGGAAGGGACGGTGCTAGGCACCCTCGACGTACCGGAGCGGGTCGCCAACGTCTGCTTCGCACCGGACGGTCACCTGTACATCGCGGCGACGACCACGCTGTACAGGATCCAGACCTACAGCGCGGACGCCGCGCTGAGCTGAACGACCACGTGGCTCGGGAACTCCCGGCCGTGGTGGACCAGGATCGTGGTCGGCTGCTCGCCGGACACGTACTTCGGGAAGCTGGCGCCAGCGAGGTTGAGCCGTAGGGCGTGGCCCGGCAGGAACGCGTTGGCCGTCGCCCAGAGGTCGACGATGACCTCGACCGGCTCGCCCGGAACCAACGGCACGACCTTGTCCAGGCCCTGGCGCCGCGACAGCCGCAGCGCACCGTCGGTGAGGATCCGCGACGTACCGTCCGGGGCGACATCGGTGAGCACGGCGTGCAGGTCGGCGTCGGTGGCATCCGCGGAGACCCACACGCTCAACCTGACGGGGCCGATGACCTCGAACGTCCCAGCGAACGGCGCGGTGGTGAACGAGACCACCCCCGGGTGCGCTTCCGCGGGCCGCTGATCGTGGGGGCCGGCGAAATCCGGCGGTCCGTACAGGATCTGGCCGCCGACAGCCGGCACCGGATCTGCCGGATCGTGCCGGATCGTCGTCGTGCCGCTCGTCTCCGTCACGTGGGGAGTGAGTCCGTGGTCGCTGAGGTACAGCTCGGTCTCTGTAGTGCCTGGCACCGGCCAGTCCGCGTAGTCGCGCCATTCGTCGGCACCCATGACGAACAGGCGGACCACTGGCATCTCGGCGAGCTGGACGCCGAGCCCGTGCCTACGCCAGAAGTCCAGCTGGAGGGCGGAGATGCCTCCCCCGGTGAGCGTCGCACCGGGTCCGAAGTCGTGCCCTCTCGCGATCCTGCCCATCTGGTCGATGTGCGTCCAGGGACCGATGACGAGGTGCTGGTCGTCGCGGGCTGGTCCGCGCCGCATGGCCATGAAGTTGCGGAGCGTGCCGCCGAGGAACAGGTCGTACCACCCCGCGAGGTGGAATCCCGGCACCGCGAGTCGGCGCAGCGCAGGTTCCGGGTACTCGACCAGCCGCCAGTAGTCGTCGTACGTGGGGTGCGCCAGCCATTCCGCGACGTGCTCGCCCTGAGGGGCGTTGGCCAGGACGGTCGCGAGCTCCGGCAGCGTGTGCTGCGAGAGCAGCGGCGCCGGGTCGATGCCCTCGGCCAGCGGGATGTCCTCACGCGGCGGCTTCCCGGCCTTGACCCGCGCGTCGTTCACGCGGTTCGCGGCCCAGTTGTACGTGCTGGCGTAGATCGGGATACCGCCCCTGCCCGCCATGTCGGTGTCGGGTCGCGACGGCGCGACCCAGGGCGAGATCGAGGACAGCGTCCTCGGGTTCGCGAGCGCGGTGACGACCTGGGTCGCCGACACGTACGAACCGCCGAACCCCATCACCGTGCCGTTGCACCAGGGCTGTTCCTTGAGCCAAGCGACCACATCGACGCCGTCGGTCGCCTCGGTGGCCATCCACCGGAACGTACCGCCGGAGCGATGGGTTCCCCGGCAGTCGACGACCGCGACGGCGAACCCTGCGCCGACGACCTCGTCGAGCGTCAGAGCGGACCCGCCGATCGCGAGCGGCAGCGAGATCCACGGCTCGTCCGGCAGCCCCAGGAGAGCAGCCGTCCCGGACCGCTGCGCCCCGTACGGGGACCTCTGCAGCAGTACCGGGACCGCAACCTGGTCGGAGCTGTCCGGCCTCGCGACATCGCCCCGCAGAACGACCCCGTCACGAGTGGCGATGTCGACGTCTGCGGTGACGATCACGATGGTCTCCCTAGACTCGCGCCCTCGCGAGCGCCTGGATGATGTCCTCGACGCGATCCTTCGCGTCGCCGAACAACATCTGCGCATTCTCGCGGAAGAACAACGGGTTCTGCACACCGGCGTAGCCCGCGTTCATGCTCCGCTTGAACACGATGACGTGACGAGCCTTCCACACCTCGAGGACCGGCATGCCGGCGATCGGGCTGGTCGGGTCCTCGAGCGCGGCCGGGTTGACCGTGTCGTTCGCACCGATGACCAGCACGACATCGGTGTCGTCGAAGTCGGGGTTGATCTCGTCCATCTCGAGCACGATGTCGTACGGCACCTTCGCCTCGGCGAGCAG
>DAIPZP010000061.1:0-2579 GCA_036782155.1 Propionibacteriaceae bacterium | reverse complement strand
ACGGAGAGGAACGACCGGTTCATGGCCTTGCACATGATGAAGCTCAGGTACGCACCGGACGAGCCCACGAGCGCGCCCGTGATGATCAGCAGGTCGTTGTTGAGCATGAAGCCCGCGGCAGCCGCGGCCCAGCCGGAGTACGAGTTCAGCATCGACACGACCACCGGCATGTCACCGCCGCCGATGGAGGCGACGAGGTGCAGGCCGAGTGCCAGGGCGATGACCGTCATGAGGATGAGCAGCCACGGAGCCGGCGAGAGCACGAACCACACGGTGAGGCCGAGGAACGCGACGACGGCACCGAGGTTGATGTAGTTGTGACCCGGCAGCATGAGCGGCGCGGACTTCATCCGAGCGCTCAGCTTGAGGAACGCGATGATCGAACCGGTGAACGTCACGGCGCCGATGAAGACACCGATGAAGACCTCGGCCAGATGCACCTTGTCGTCAGGCCCGGTGAGTGACAGGTACGAGTTGTAGCCGACCAGGACGGCAGCGAGACCGACGAAGCTGTGAAGCATCGCGATGAGCTCGGGCATGCCGGTCATCTCGACCTTCTTGGCCCGCCAGATACCAATAGCTGCGCCGATGAGGACGGCCACGAGGATCAGTCCGAGGGCCGGCAGACCGGTACCTGGGCGATCTGACGCGTCGTTGACCGCGTTGATGCCGATGACCGCACCGAGGACGGTGATCACCAGCGCGATGCCCATGCCGATGATGCCGTAGGTGTTGCCGGACTTGGCCGACTCGTGCTTGCTGAGCCCGGCGAGGGCGAGGATGAACGCCAGTCCCGCGATGATGTACGAGCCTTGGATCAGGGTCATGCTCATGGGTCAGGCCCTCCTGAACATGGCGAGCATCCGCTGGGTCACGGTGAAGCCGCCGAAGACATTGATGCTGGCGAGAAGGATGCCGAGGAAGGCAAGCACGCCCACGACGACGCTGGTTCCTGCCACGCCGATCTGGAGCAGGGCGCCCACGACGATGATCCCGGAGATCGCGTTCGTCACACTCATCAGCGGAGTGTGCAGCGCGTGGTGCACGTTGCCGATGACGTAGTAGCCGATGACCACGCTGAGCATGAAGACCATGAAGTGGCCGAGGAACGACTCAGGCGAGACCCAGAACAGGGCGAGGAGGGCCGCGGCGCAGATCGAGAGGATCGTGATGTTCCTGGCCGGGCTGGCCTTCTTCTTCTCCTTCACCGGTGTCGGCGGTGGTGCCGCCACGGCGACCGGTGCAGCGGAGACCTGTACGGGAGGCGGTGGCCAGAGCAGCTCACCGGCTAAAGAGACCGTCATACCGCGGACCACGACATCGTCCATGTCGAGGACCAGCTCGCCGTCCTTGGCGGGCGTGACCAGCTTCATGAGGTTGACGACGTTCGTACCGAACAGCTGTGACGCCTGGGTGGGGAGACGGCCCGCGAGGTCGGTGTAGCCGATGATCTTCACGCCGTTCGCGGTGACGACCATCTTGTCGGCGACTGCCCCCTCGACGTTGCCGCCGTTGGCCGCGGCCATGTCGACGATGACGGACCCGGGCTTCATCGAGGCCACCATGTCGCCGGTGATCAGCAGCGGGGCGGGCTTTCCGGGGATCAGCGCGGTCGTGACGATGATGTCGACGTCCGGCGCCTGCTCCGCGTACATGCGGGCGGCCGCCGTGTTGTAGTCGTCGGACATCTCCTTCGCGTAGCCGTCGGCCGAGACCTGCTGGTCGGCCGACCGGACCGTGACGAAGCCGGCGCCCATCGACTCGACCTGCTCGGCGACCTCGGGTCGCGCATCGGTGGCGCGCACGATGGCGCCCAGCGACATGGCCGTACCGATCGCTGCGAGACCTGCGACACCAGCACCGACGACGAAGACCTTGGCGGGCGGTACCTTGCCGGCGGCGGTCACCTGGCCGGTGAAGAACGAGCCGAACTCATGGGCGGCCTCGATGATCGCGCGGTAGCCGGAGATGTTGGCCATGCTCGACAGCACGTCGAGGCCCTGGGCGCGCGAGATGCGCGGTACGGCATCCATCGCCATCCCGGTGACTCCGGCGGCGACCAGTGACGCTACGAGGTCGGGGTCGAGCCGTGGCGCGAGCAGGCTGATCAGCGTCGAGCCCTTGCGGAGCCGTGCGATCTCCGCCCGCGTCGGCGCATTGATCTTCGTGACGATGTCGGCTTTCCACACCGCCGCGCCCTTGACGATCGTGGCGCCTTCGGCGGCGTAGGCCGCATCGGGATAACTGGCAGCTTCTCCGGCCCCCGATTGGACGACGACCTCGTAGCCGAGTCCGCGGAGCTGCGAGACGGTCTTCGGTGTCGCGGCCACGCGCCTTTCGCCGGCCTGCGACTCCTTCGGAATCCCGATCTTCATGCGTCCCTCCTGGGCGCCGATCAGCCTCGGCGTCCTATGCGCGTGACACGATAGCGAAAACGTCTTGATGACAAGGCACTGGGGGTCGCGCAAGGATTCCACGCCCGGCCACGCGCGATTCTGTCCTGTCCGGAACCAGTTGCCTGGAAGCACAACCTTCCGTCTGGAGCCCTGGTGTTCGTGCGCCCTCTGAGTCCCCCACAG
>DAIPZP010000060.1:4111-8709 GCA_036782155.1 Propionibacteriaceae bacterium | reverse complement strand
ATCGGGCGAAGACCGCCCGCCACTGGAGGGTGCTCCAGGACGAGAACGGTTGGCTCGAATGGATCTCGCCGGCCGGCTACCGCTACGCCGTCGGACCTCTCGGAACGCTCCCGGTCGCGCCGCTGGCGCGCGCAAGCTGACGGATTGCCACCCCTCAACTTGCGTTGACCACCAGTGGATCGCGTGAACTACGCCCCGACGGTACCGATGCCTGAGGACGCTGCCTATCTCAGCCGCACTTCACGCCCGTGGCGTGTACAGGGCAGTAGCCGTTCGGGTTGGCGTCCAAGTACTGCTGGTGATACCCCTCCGCGAAGAAGAACTCGCCCGCCGGCGTGATCTCGGTGGTGATCGGCCCGTACCCAGCCGTGGTCAGCGAGGTCTGCATCGTGTCGCGCGCGGCGATGGCGGCGAACTGCTGGGCGTCGTCGGTGGTGTAGATCGCCGAGCGGTACTGAGTGCCGCGATCGTTGCCCTGGCGCATTCCCTGGGTCGGGTCGTGGTTCTCGAAGAAGACAGCCAGGAGATCGTCGTACGAGGTCTTCGCCGGGTCATAGACGACCTTGACCGTCTCTGCGTGGCTGGTCCCCCCCGTACAGACCTGCTCGTACGTGGGGTTCGGCACGGATCCGCCCGCATAGCCGACGGCCGTCACGTACACACCGGGCAGCTGCCAGAACAGCTTCTCAGCGCCCCAGAAGCAGCCGAGCGCGAAGTACGCGACCTCGTCGCCCTCAGGGACAGCATTCAGCGGCGTGCCGAGCACCCGGTGAAGCCTCGCGATGTCCACCACGGGTCGATCGCGTCCCGCAAGAACGTCCGTTGCGCCCAGCAGCTTGTCCTTGTCGAACCACATATCCATCCCACCCTGTTCTGCGAAGTTCTGTACCCACCTTGCCACGCGACCGTAAACGGCACTCAGCGAAGCAGCTCTCCGTCGCGGGAGGTCATGGCGCGGTCGGCCTCGTCGTAGACGAGTGTCCGCGCTAGGCCCGCGTTCATGTGGATGACCGCGTGGGTGTGCAGGAGCCCGGTGGTGTGGAAGGTCACGTTCGCAAGGCCGAGAAGCCGCTCGAGAGGTCCCTGGTAGGCCGCTACCGACTGCAGCCGTGCGTGCGGCACGATCGACTGGTGGCGAGTCAGCCAGCCGCGGCGCGTCACCACGACGTTGTCGTCGACGCCGAACGAGTTCCACGAGTACGAGAGTGGGTCGAACACCGCAGCCCGGCGCGGCGACCGTACGTACCGGATCGCATCGAGCCGAAGTCCCGGCCAGACGGCGGCCAGCGCCGCGTCGACCTGCTTCTTCGTACCGATCGGCAGCAGGAGAGTCGACACCTTCGAGGTCGACTCGTTCCGAGTGGCCTCGCCGAGCCCCAGCACCTCCAGGTCGACCCGATACCGTCGCAGCGGTCTCCAGAACAGCGGCTGCGACAGCCGGATCGACTGGATCCGGCGCACGGGCACCGTCTGGCTGGTGAGGTTCGTGAGACCCCGCGTGATCCGCAGCCCCGCCTGGGTCTCCGCGAGCGTGAAGTTGAACTGCGCCATCACCCGGCGGGTGAAGTACTGGCCGATGGAGAAGAGCAGGGGTACGCCGCCTGCCAGGGCGACGACCGGAATGGCTGCCGCCGCTTCGTGGCCGAAGTACGTCGCCACGCCCCACACAGCGGCCACCGGCACGGCGAACCCGATGATGAGCGAGAGCAGGTCATGCGACACGAACGCTCCGAGCAGCAGCTCGTGCGGTGGGACCGTGACGATCACGCGGTCGGAGCCTCCGAGATCGGCGAACAATGGGTCGCTCGTCTGGGCCCTTGCCACGTCCACGCTCACCTGCGCACCGTGCGCGCGCAGCATGAGGAAGTCGCGCAGTTCGTACGCTCTCCGCCTCGACAGGTACCGAAGCTTCGTCGAGTCGTGCGCTCCGGCATCGATCCGGACCTCCGCGAGGCCGAGCAGCCGAGGAGCGAGCGGTTGCATGACGTCGACGGACTGCAATCGCGTGTACGAGATCCGGCGCGAGCGCCGTGAGATCCAGCCTGACTCGACGCGCAGCTCGGTCTCGTCGGCGATGAACTTCGTGAACCGCCACGAGATGAACCCAGCCACGAGGCCCAGCGCCGCGACGCCGCCGATCACGGCGACGAAGACCCACCACGGCAGGCCGTCCGTACCGTCGGTGCGTCCCTGCAGCCGCTCCTGCAGCATCGCCCAGGCGACCGCGACCACGGCGAACCAGCCCCGTACGAGCGGGGTCAGCGGGTGCGCACGCTCCACGACCTTGCGCACCGTCGGCTGGGGTGGCGGGGACCAGCCCTGGGGTTCTTGAGGGGGCGCGGAGGTCCAGGCAGGGGGCGCCGGGTACTCCGGCGGAGGATAGCTGGGCGGCTGCTGGCCGTACGGTGCTGTCACAGGCCGGATCCCAGGGTGTCGCCGACTTCGATCAGCCGGTCACGGAGCCGCTCGGCCTCAGCTGCCGGGAGGCCGGGGATGGATGCGTTGGAGTGCGCGGACGCGGTCACCAGCGTCACCGTCGCGAGCCCGAGCAGCCGGTCCAAGGGGCCGGCGTCGACCTTGGCGATCTGCAGCCGCCCGTACGGGACGACCGTGAGGTTCTTGTACCAGAGGCCCCTCGTGATGCACAGGTCCTGACCGCGCTCCGCGTAGGCCCAGGACCGCGCGTAGCGGCCGGCTCGATAGACCCGCCAGACGAACCAGACGATGCCGACGTACGCGGCGAGCCACTGCAGCTGGGCGGCGAAGGGGAGGGTGGACGTGACACCGCTCATCGCTCCACCGCGGGGTTCGAAGACCCAGGCCCAGAGCAAGCTGACGGGCACCCAGAAGAGCGCGTTGGCGATGACCGCACCCAGGATGCGTACGACGACGTACCTCGGCGAGATCTTGATCCACCGGTCCGCAGGGGGGGAGAAGATGCTAGACACGCCTCTACTGTACGGGGGTTCCGGCTCGCCGCTGGGCTGGTGCGCGTCCGCCAGGGGACCGGCACGGACCGCCCTCGCGCCGACCCCAATAGACTCCGGCCATGGATTCTGAGCTGGTGCTCGTCATCGACTTCGGCGCGCAGTACGCGCAGCTGATCGCGCGTCGCGTCCGCGAGGGATGCGTCTACTCCGAGATCGTCCCCCACACCGCGTCGGTCGCCGAGCTGGTCGCCCGCAAGCCGGCCGCGATCGTGCTGTCGGGAGGGCCGCAGTCGGTGTACGCGGACGGCGCCCCGCAGGTCGATCCGGCCCTCTTCGACGCGGGCATCCCCGTCTTCGGCATCTGCTACGGCTTCCAGGCGATGGCCCGCGCGCTCGGTGGCGACGTCGCGAAGACCGGCCTGTCCGAGTTCGGCCGTACGGTCATCACCGTGGACGAGCCTGGCCACCTCCTCGCCGACGTGCCGTCCTGCTTCAACGCGTGGATGAGCCACGGCGACTCCGTACATGCCGCGCCCGCCGGATTCACGGCCCTCGCCGCGACCCAGGGCGCTCCTGTGGCGGCGTTCGAGAACACCGAGCGCAGGCTCGCCGGCGTGCAGTGGCACCCGGAGGTGCTGCACTCCGAGTACGGCCAGAGGGTGCTGTCGACGTTCCTGCACGAGATCGCCGGCATCGGCTCGGCCTGGAAGACGGCCGCGATCGCCGAGGAGGCCATCGCGCGCGTCCGCGAGCAGGTCGGCGACAAGCGTGTGCTGTGCGGGCTATCTGGAGGTGTCGACTCTGCCGTCGCCGCCGCGATCGTGCAGCGCGCCATCGGCGACCAGCTCACCTGCGTCTTCGTCGACCACGGCCTGCTGCGCAAGGGCGAGGCCGAGGCGGTCGAGCGCGACTTCGTCGCGGCAACGGGCGCGAAGCTCGTTGTTGCTGACGCGAAAGATCAGTTCCTCGGCCACCTGGCCGGCGTCACCGATCCCGAGACCAAGCGCAAGATCATCGGCCGCGAGTTCATCCGCGTCTTCGAGGAGCAGGCCCGCGAACTCGACAGCGAGGCGGACATCGAGTTCCTCGTGCAGGGGACCCTGTACCCGGATGTCGTCGAGTCCGGCGGGGGTGAGGGCGCGGCGACGATCAAGTCGCACCACAACGTCGGCGGACTGCCCGACGACCTGGCGTTCACGCTCATCGAGCCGCTGCGGACGCTGTTCAAGGACGAGGTACGACAGGTGGGCCTCGAGCTCGGTCTCCCTGAGGCCATGATCTGGCGTCACCCGTTCCCCGGCCCGGGTCTGGCCATCCGCATCATCGGCGAGGTCACGCGGGAGCGGCTCGCGATCCTCCGCGAGGCCGACGCGATCGCGCGGGAGGAGCTGACGAAGGCCGGCCTCGACCGCGATATCTGGCAGTTCCCCGTGGTGCTGCTCGGCGACATACGTTCCGTCGGGGTCCAGGGCGATTGCCGCACGTACGGCCACCCCGTCGTGCTGCGCCCCGTGACCAGCGAGGACGCGATGACGGCCGACTGGGGACGCCTCCCGTACGACGTGCTCGAGCGCATCTCCACCCGCATCACCAATGAAGTTCGCGAGATCAACCGCGTCGTCGTTGACATCACGAGCAAGCCGCCGGGCACGATCGAGTGGGAGTGAC
>DAIPZP010000060.1:2796-4011 GCA_036782155.1 Propionibacteriaceae bacterium | reverse complement strand
GCGGCTCGAGCGGGTTCGCGTCGAGCAGGATGACGTCGGCCGGCTGACCAACAGCCACCCGTGTCCGTACGGACGCTCTGAAGGCCTCCGTCGCGGTGATCCGCTCCTCGGGGTGCCAGGACTCGAGATCCGGGGTGTTGCGGTGAACTGCCGCGGCCATGGCGCGCCATGGGTCGAGCGGCGCCACGGGCGCGTCGGAGCCGAGGCGAAGGGACACGCCTGCATCGAGCAGAGAGCGGAACGGGAACGCGTCGTCGCAACGTCCTGGCCACAGCTCGTCCATCGCGCGCCAGTCGTCGACGAGATGCCACGGCTGGACGCTCAGGGGCAGCCCCAGCCTCAGGATCCTCGAGATCTCCGTGCGGTCGACGAGCTGGGCGTGCTCGATGGTGCCGGTCGCGCCGGACGCCTCGTACGCATCCAGCACCTGGCTCAGGCTCGCGTCGCCGATCGCGTGCGTAGCGACGGTCAGCCCGTGGGCGCGCGCCCGAGACTGCATGTCGACGAGCTCGTCGAGCGTGTACGCGAAGTGGCCGCTCACCGCACCGTCGGCGTCTCGTCGTGCGGCGGTAAGGCTGGACAACGATCCGTCCGCGATGATCTTCAGCGACCCCATCCGCAGCAGGCCGTCGCCACCCGGCAGCGGATCGCCCGTCCGGAGTCCGGCCGCGATCACCTCGTCCAGCGTGCTGGGGAAGACGCCGATGTCGACGCGGGGCAGCGTCACGCCCTCGGCGGCCAGGCGCTGCCAGGGGCCAAGGTGGTCGTCCATGACGAGGTCGACGAGACCGACCACGCCGAGGGCGAACAGCTCACGGATCCGACGCAGCCGCGCATCAGCGAGATCGTGCGGATCGTCCGAAACACGCGGCATGAGCGCGAACCAGTCGCCCTCCCGACAGATCCCGTCGAACGACACCCCGTACATCCGCTGCGCCGTGGTGTTCAGCCAGCCGCTGTGCGCGTCGCCCGCCATGAGGATGACGGGGTGCGCGCCGCTCACGGCGTCGAGCTCGGCAGTCGACGGCTCCCGCGACCAGGACGACATGCGGTGGCCGAACCCGACCACCAGCGCATCGGGAGGGCCGTCGAGCGAGGCGATGTGATCCGCGACGCGACGGCAGGCCTGGCTCGGATCAGTGGTGCCCGCCGTGTCGACCCGCAACGCCGTCTGAGCCCACTGCTCGAAGTGCGTGTGCTCGTCCCACAGGCCGG
>DAIPZP010000060.1:0-2696 GCA_036782155.1 Propionibacteriaceae bacterium | reverse complement strand
GTGAGGGCGTCCAGGCCGGTCTTGCCGCTGTTCTCCTCAGGGAGGAGCAGCCAGCCGAGTACGTAGAGGAAGGGGCCGATGCCGGTGAAGATGACGACCAGGGCGGTGATGATCCGGACGATGCTGGCGTCAGCGCCAAGGTACTTGGCGATGCCACCGGCGACGCCGGCGACGATGCGGTCTTGAGACCGGGTGAGCTGCTGTGCCATGAGAGGGTTCCTTTCGGGTGTTTGAGTCAGTTGCGGGCGGCGAGAAGACCGATGATGCCGACCACGACGAGCGCCGCGGGAACGGCGATCTTGACGATGAGAGCTGTGGGTGTCTCTACGAACGTTGTCCACAGTAGGGCCAGCCCCACCACGACGGCAGTGAGACCGACGACGAGGGACAAGACGTCCACTGGTCGGCGCGTCACTGGTTCACCACCAGGTTCCCGCGCGTCACGGTGATGGCGATGGCGAGCGCCGGCTTGGTCGGATCGAGGATGCGGTTGTAGCCTCCGCTGCCCTGCCCACCGGAGCCGTCGGGCATCGTCACGTTGCCGTACGAGTCGTCCCAGCTCACCGTGTAGTTGCCGGACGCGGGCAGGATCACCTGGGCATTGCCATTGTCGACGTGGACAGAGACGCTCTTGGTCTCGTCGATGGGTAGCTGCGAGAGGTCCAGTACGTAGTTGCCGGTCACGGAGATCTGGTCTGGCAGGTCACGGGTGGAGGAGTACGAGTCGTACTGCTGGCTGCCCGAGCCCTGGGCCGTACTGCTGACCGCCCCGGCGACGAGCACCAAAGCCAGCGCGATAGCGATGAAGCCGCTCGGTCGACCCGTGAAGGCGCCGACGATCAAGGTGACTCCGACCCCGACGAGACCGACGGCCAGGTACGTCACCGGAGGCATCAGGACGAACGCGCCGAGCAGCGACATCATCGCGAAGATCGCGGCGATCGCCAGCCCGGCGACGAGGGCGATGACCCGCGAGCGGCGCTGAGGAGCGAGCGGCTGGGGGCGCTGGTACAGACCGATCGGATCGGGAACGGCGTAGTACGTCGCGCATTCCTGCGCGGACAACGGCTGGCCATAACGGTTGGTCGGACGCCACGGACCGGCTGGCGTAGTCACGATCAGCTGACCCGGAGGCGGGGCCAGCAGGGGCCATTCCCCTGCCATGGGACCGGGCATCGTCTGGTACTGCTGGGGCCCTTGCGGGACGGATCCCGGCCCAACCGCAGGTGAACCCTTCGTACCGGGCCGCAGCTGGGACGCATACAGGATCCCGAGCACGACGATCGTCGGGAGCAGGCTCGCGTTGAACGCCATACCGACGAGGACGAGGACGACGAGGGCAGCGCCGCTCACGACGACCGACCAGGTACGGCTCCGTACGCGAGCTACCCGGGGGAACGCCCGCATCAGTGCCGGCTGACCAGCGCCACGCGGCAGCAGGAGCCAGGCCGCCCCGTACAGGACGAGGCCGACTCCCGAGCTCAACGCGATGATGACGGCAGCCAGCCGTACGAGCAGGGGGTCGATGCGGTAGCGCTCCGCTATCCCGCCGCAGACTCCCGCCACACGAGCGTCGGTGACGCTGCGGTGCAGGAGGTCGGTGGTGGCCACACCCCTATCTTGCCAAGTGGCCCACAGCCTCCACATAGGGGTGCACCCCTGCTCGCCCCCTGAGTTGGCGTCCCGGTTGGGCGTGAAGGGCCTCCACGTGTGAGGCTTTTCCCGATGCCTGATCGTGATGACCCACGTCCCGGCCCGGACACGTCCGCGCCGAGGCCTTCGCTCGCCGAGATCGCCGCACAGCTCGACCAGCAGTCAGCGGGAGGATCCCAGATCGCCCCCGCGGCAGCGACCACACCGCTGCGGGCCACCAGAGTCGCATCGGGAGCCTGGCTCGGTGGCGTCTGCACAGGACTGGCCGCACATCTCCGCTGGCCGGTGCTGCTGATCCGTGCCATCGTCGTCGCGCTCGCCGCCGTACAGCTCGTCGGCGCGGTGGTGTACGCCGTCCTGTGGCTCGCGATGCCCATCGACCGCAGCCCTGCGGCGCCGGGCATCGACGCCGCGACCCGCACCGGGATGCGTACCCAGACGTCGGTCCGCTCGGCCGACATCGGCGAACGTCTCGCGCTGCTGCTGCTGGGTGTCGGGGTGGCTCTTCTCGTCCAGTTCCTGGTGCCCGTCTGGCAGGTCATCCCGTTCTGGCCGATGGTGGTCTTCGCGGTGGGCGTGGCGCTCGTGTGGCGGCAGGCCGACAACCTCGCGCCTCGGATCGGGCGGCGCCGCCGGATGCGTGCGGTGCTCGAGGCGCTTCTGGGCATCGCGCTGATCGCCGGCGGGACCGTGCTGACCATCTCGCGCGGTTTCGGGATCCGGCAGCTCACCACACCCCAGTGGACCGGGGTCATCCTGTTCGTGGTGCTCCTCGCGGTCGCGGCCCCCTGGGCGTTCCGTACTCGCACCGCTCTCACGGTCGCCCGCGAGCAGGAGCTGCTCGCGAATGCGCGCGCCGACGTCGCGTCGCACCTCCATGACTCCGTACTCCAGACGCTCGCGCTCATCCAGCGGCAGGCCGACGATCCGAAGGCGGTTGCCGCCCTGGCACGTAGGCAGGAGCGCGAGCTGAGGCAGTGGTTGTACGGGGAGTCGCACGAGGCCGACACGATCAAGGTGGCGCTCGAGACCGCCGCGGCCGG
>DAIPZP010000059.1:0-8766 GCA_036782155.1 Propionibacteriaceae bacterium | reverse complement strand
CTGGTTGCCCACGGACAAGCCCCGGACGTCTGGACTCACCGCGGTGGTCTTGAGTTGTGTCAGCAACGAGGTGGCCGCGGGGAGAAAGGCGGCGACGGAGTACGCGATGGTGCCGACGGCGTGGTCGAGCGTGGTGGTCGCGGCCCCGATGACGATGCCGGGCGCGACAAGGACCACCCACGATGTCCCCACGTGACGGCGGAACAGGGACAAGATGATCAGGGTGATCGTGACCAGCGCCACGTTCGGGATCCACTGATTGGGATTGCCGTGGGTGAACCCGTACACGCCCCACGTGAGGTTGCCCCCGAGGGCGAGTTGCCAGGCGAGTACGGAAACGCCCGCTGTCGTACCCGCGCGCAGGATGCGGAAGAGCTGTGGAGCCGAGATGAAGCAGGACAGACCGGCGGCGAGCCAGCCGACGACCAGGGCAAGTTGATCAGCAGTGATATGAGGCATGGCCTCGAGCGGCCCCTTCGAACTCGTGACGGACAGTCAATAAGGGCCGCTCTGCCCAGTACTGAGGCCACGTTCGATGGAACGTGACCCGTGAGCGAACACTACTCCGCGGCCCCGAGAAACTGCATCGTTTCAGATGAGGGTTCTCATGGTGTGTCGTAACGACTTGGTACCACGTGCATCGCCACTCGGTTGTGCGCGCGGGCGCACCCGAGTACGAATGGGGTGTCGTCAAAGGTAGGAGCGTTGTGGAAGTCATCGTGTGTCGAACCGCCGACGAGGTGGCCGAGGTCGCCGCAGCCAAGGTCGCGAGAGTGTGTCGTGACGTCGGGCCACGCGTCGTGATCGGGGTCGCGACTGGCTCCTCGCCCGTCGCGCTGTACGAGAGCCTCGCGCAGCGCGTCAAGGACGGTCGGCTGGACATGTCGCAGGCGTCGGCGTTCGCGCTCGACGAGTACGTAGGGCTGCCCACCGGTCACCCCGAGTCGTACGCGGAGGTCATCCGCCAGACCGTCACCGAGCCGCTCCGCATGGACCCTTCCCTCGTCCACACCCCGAACGGCTTCGCGGAGAACATCGAGCAGGCGGCCAAGGACTACGAGCAGGCCATCCTCGATGCGGGTGGCGTCGACGTCCAGATCCTCGGGATCGGCACCAACGGGCACATCGGCTTCAACGAGCCGACCTCGTCGCTGGCTTCACGCACCCGGATCAAGACGCTCACCATGACCACCCGGCAGGACAACGCCCGCTTCTTCGCATCGATCGACGACGTGCCGCACCACTGCCTCACGCAGGGTCTCGGCACGATCATGGCCGCGCGCGAGGTTGTACTGGTCGCCCAGGGCGATCACAAGGCCGAGGCCATCGCGGCCCTCGTCGAGGGCCCCATCACCGCGCGGTGGCCCGGTTCAGTCCTCCAGCTCCACCCGCACGCGACGGTCGTCATCGACGGTGCGGCCGCGGCCGACCTCGAGCTGCGCGACTACTACGTACAGACCTACGCGGAGAAGCCCTCCTGGCAGCAGTTCGACGCTCGGTAGCCTCCGACGCACCGGCAAACCTCCACCGCACAGGCAAAGACCTCCGCGCCTCAGAGGTTGATCATGTGGCCGGCGATGCCCTCGACGGCCTCTTTGATCGCCTCGGACAGCGTTGGGTGAGCGTGGATGTTGCGGCCCATCTCGTCGGCAGTAAGGTCCCACATCTGCGCCAGCGTGAACACTGGCAGCAGCTCCGTGACGTCGGGACCGACCATGTGTGCCCCGATGATTTCGTTGTGCGTCGCGTCGGCGATCACCTTGACGAAGCCCACGGCTTCTCCTAGGCCCCAGGCCTTGCCGTTCGCCGTGAAGGGGAACTTCGACACCTTGACGTCGAAGCCCTTCTCCCTCGCCTGCGCCTCGGTGTAGCCGAACGAGCCGATCTGCGGCTGGCAGTACGTGGCGCGCGGGACCATGTCGTAGTTGATCGGCATGGTCTCGGCGCCGGCGATGGTCTCGGCAGCCACCACTCCCTGGGCCTCGGCCAAATGCGCCAGCATGAGCTTCGCGGTGACGTCGCCGATCGCGTACAGCCCGGGCACGTTGGTCCGCATGTAGTCGTCGATCGCGATCGCGCCACGGTCCGTGAGCTGCACACCGGTGTTCTC
The DNA here is from genome assembly GCA_036782155.1 of Propionibacteriaceae bacterium. GTDB lineage: Bacteria > Actinomycetota > Actinomycetes > Propionibacteriales > Propionibacteriaceae > Fen-668. The sequence goes on along the minus strand of DAIPZP010000059.1, from coordinate 6,656 downwards.
AAGGCCGTAGCCGGCAGTCCTCGGTGCGAACCCGATCGAGAGCAGCACCTTCTCCGCCTCGAGGACGATCTCGTCGCCACCGGCGGCAGGGACGACCGTGACGGACACCCCCCCGTCGGATTCCGTGATCGTCTTCACTCCGTGACCGAGCATGAGCTTCACGCCGAGCTTCTTGTACGCCTTGGCGATCTCGGCCGAGACCTCCGCGTCCTCCAGAGGCACCATGCGGTCGAGGTACTCGACGATCGTGACATCGACCCCGTAGTTGCGCAGGACGTAGGCGAACTCGGTGCCGATCGCACCGGCGCCGCAGATGACGATCGACGAGGGCAGCTGGTCGGACAGGATCAGTTCCTCGTACGTGACGACGCGTTCGCTCCTGGTGACGCCGGGCAGCATCTTCGTCGTCGAGCCGGTGGCGATGATGCAGCTGTCGAAGGTGAGGGTCTCGGTGCCGTCATCGGTCGTGACCGACAGCGTCTTCGCGTCGACGAAGGTTCCCCACCCGTTGAACTCGGTGATCCGGTTCTTCTTCATCAGGAAGTGCACGCCGTTGATCATCCGCTGCGACACGGCACGGCTGCGGCTGAAGGCCTTGCCGTAGTCGAACGTCACATCGCCGGTGATGCCGAACGTGTCCTTCTCGTGGGTGAACATGTGTGCGACCTCGGCGTTGCGGAGCAGCGACTTGGTCGGGATGCAGCCGACGTTGAGGCAGACACCGCCCCACCACTGCTTCTCCACGACCGCGGCCTTCAGACCTAGCTGGGCTGCGCGAATCGCGGCCACGTACCCTCCCGGGCCCGCACCGAGAACGACGACGTCATAGTGAACGCTCATGGTCGCAACCTTAGCGATTCCTACTGGCCCTCCTCCCCGAACGCACCCCTGCCGCTCGGCTGAAAGGTGGGTACCGTCCGCCCCGAGGCGGAGATATATCTCATGTGAGATATGCTCAGCCGGTGGATACGTCACCCCTCAAGGTTGGAATGCTGATCCGAGACGCTCGGAAGCAGCGGGGTCTCACACAGACCCAGCTCGCTGAGCTGTTGAGTACGAGCCAGTCAGCCGTTCACCGCATCGAATCGGGGAACCAGAACTTGTCGCTGGAGATGATCAACCGCATCGCGTCCGCACTGGACAGCGAGATCATCGCCGCGGGCAAGGGCGCGGTCCACGTACGGATCCAGGGTGGCAGGCGCCTGAGCGGCTCGATCGAGGTCCGCTCCTCGAAGAACGCGGCCGTGGCCTTGCTGTGCGCGTCCCTGCTGAACCACGGGACCACGACGCTGAGGGGCATCGCGCGGATCGAAGAGGTCAACAGGCTGGTCGAGGTCCTCGAGAGCATCGGTGTCGAGTGCACCTGGGTCGACAGCCGCTCCGCACTCCGCATCCGCCGGCCCGCACGGCTCAACCTGGACGCGATGGATGCTGAGGCCGCGCGCAAGACGCGCAGCGTGATCATGTTCCTCGGGCCGCTCCTGCACGAGACCAGCAACTTCCAGCTTCCCTATGCGGGCGGCTGCAACCTGGGCACGCGCACCGTCGAGCCGCATCTTCAGGCTCTCCACCCGTTCGGGCTGTCGGTCACGGCCACCGAGGGCTACTACCAGTGCCACAGCAACCCGACGGTCGCGACCAGCCGCCACATCGTCCTCACCGAGCGCGGCGACACGGTCACCGAGAACGCCCTGCTAGCCGCTGCGATGACCCAGGACCTCACGATCATCCGCAACGCCAGCCCGAACTACATGGTCCAGGACCTGTGCGCCTACCTCGTCACCCTCGGTGTCGAGATCGACGGCATCGGCACGACGACGCTGCGCATCCGCGGCCGCTCGTTCATCGACCGGGACGTCTCGTACGACATCTCCGAGGATCCGATCGAGGCCATGAGCCTCGTCACCGCCGCGGTGGTCACCAAGTCCGAGATCACCGTGACCCGGGTTCCCATCGAGTTCCTCGAGATCGAGCTCGCGGTCCTCGCGGAGATGGGGCTGAAGTACGAGACCAGCGAGGAGTACCTGTCCCGCAACGGCTTCACCCGGCTCGTCGACCTCACGGTGAAGCCGTCGGTCCTGCACGCTCACGCCGACAAGATCCACCCCATGCCGTTTCCGGGGCTCAACATCGACAACCTGCCGTTCTTCGCGGTCATCGCCGCGGAGGCCGAGGGCACCACGATGATCCACGACTGGGTGTACGAGACCCGCGCGATCCACCTTCTCGAGCTGACCAAGCTCGGGGCGGACGTCCAGCTCCTCGACCCCCACCGTCTGCTCGTCACAGGACCGACCCGTTGGCGCGGCCAGGAGGTCGTCTCGCCGCCTGCCTTGAGGCCAGCGGTGTGCCTGCTGCTCGCGGCCCTCGCTGCGCGCGGGGAGTCGGTGATCCGCGACATCTACGTCATCCAGCGTGGGTACGAGGACCTGCCGGAGCGCTTGGCGCAGCTCGGCGCCGACATCGAGACGTTCCGGGAGTAGCTCAGCGGATCTGACGTACCGCGAAGCTGTGCGTCGGGTGGACGATCGCGTCTTGAGCCTTGACCAGTCGCAGTTCGCGGTGACCGGACTCGGCGGTGATCTCGAGGACCGCGTAGACGATGGCAGCAGTCTTCGCCAGCGCCTCTGGCACCGAGCCGAGCTCGAGGTACGTCGCGAGGAATGCCGCGGACGTGATGTCGCCGGACCCCGTAAAGGTGGGCGCCAGCTGCGGTGTCGAGACCAGCCACGCACCGTCCGCAGAGACCGCAAGCATGCTCACCTCGTCGGGGTTGAGGTCCGAGGTGACAGCGCTCGTGACCAGCACTGTGCCCGGCCCCTTGGCACGCAGGGCGTCAGCGGCCTCCAGCAGCTCATCGAGGGTGCTCGCCGGCTTGCCCGTCAGGAACTCCAGCTCGAACTGGTTGGGGGTGATGATGTCGGCCTTACCGACGATGCGGTCCCGGTACATCTCGGGGATGCCGGCAGCAACGAAGAACCCACGGCCGACGTCCCCCATCACCGGATCGCAGCAGTAGATGGCTTTGGGGTTGCGTTCCCGCACCAGAGCCACGGTGTCGAGCACCGCCTCTCCGATGGCAGCGCTCCCCTGGTAGCCGGTGAGTACGGCGTCCACGTCCGTGAGAGCGCCTCGCTCGTCGACCCCCTGGATCACGTCGCGGATGTCGTCCACGGACAGCACCGGTCCCCGCCACGTGCCGTACGCAGTCGTGTTCGAGTAGTGCACCGTGAGGACCGGGTAGACCTCGACCCCCATCCGCATCAGGAGGAACACGGCCGCGGAGTTGCCGACGTGGCCGTACGCGACGGACGACTGGATGGAGAGGATGGTTGTCACGCGCCGTATTCAACACCATGGGCATCTGCCCGCGGCGCGGCACCGTCCCTGGTGCTGGGCGTCGTCTGGCGCCAGACTGTCCCCCATGCCTGAGACCGTGGTCATCCCAGCCCCTGACGGAGACCTGCCCGCACTCCGCTTCGCCCCGAGCTCCCCCAACGGGGCCGGCGTCGTAGTCGTCCAGGAGATCTTCGGGGTGTCCAACTACATCGTCGGACGATGCCAGAACCTCGCCGACGAGGGCTACGTGGTGTACGCGCCGGTCCTGTACGCCCGGCTGCCGGAGAAACCCGTCCTCGACCCCTCGTCGCCCGACTACTTGGCTCAAGGCATGTCCGCATCCCGCGGGCTCGACTGGGACACGGCTGCACGAGACGTCGTCGCGGCGGTCGCCACGCTGCGCGCTGAGCCTGGCACCGAAAAGGTCGGGCTGCTCGGCTTCTGCTTCGGTGGCGGCCTCGCGTTCAACGTGGCAGCTCTGACGGAGGTGGACGCCCTGGTCTCGTACTACGGCTCCGCCCTACCGCGCCTGCTCTCCCTCGCCCCGCAGATCACGGCGCCACAGCTGCATCACTGGGGGACGGAGGACTCGTTCATCGCGGGCCCCTCGCAGGCGGAGGCGCGCGAGGCCCTCGCCAGTTCGCCGGGAACGGTGCAGTGGGAGGTGCACGAGGGCGCTGGCCACGCGTTCGACAACAATGAGGCCCCGTTCCACCACCCGGCGGCGAGCGCGGCGGCATGGCCTGTAACCCTGGGATTCCTGGCGTCACACCTCGTGGGGCAGGCCTAGAACGGGTGAACTTCAGCGGTCGCTGAGACCGGTGTACGGCGAACCTTGCATCCAGACCCCCCTCGCAGGCCATACTCAAGACCGTGCGTGCGGCCGACTTCCCGATGTTCGCCCCACGATGGGCGGCATTCGCGCATCGAGGGGGCGCGGGCCATCCTGATCTGGTCGGCAAGGAGAACACGATCCTTGCGTTCCGCCAGGCCGTCTCACTCGGTTTCCGCTACATCGAGACCGACGTCAACGCCACTGTCGACGGCCAGCTGGTCGTGTTCCACGACGACGACTTGACCCGGCTCACCGGCGAGCGTGGCACAGTTGCGGATCGGACGCTCGCAGAGATCGACAAGCTGCGTGTCGGCCAGTCGGAGACGATCCCCACCCTCGACGAGGTCTTCGAGACGTTCCCTGACACCCGGTTCAACATCGACTTGAAGAACGAAGGGGCCGTCGCGGCCCTGGTGAGGGCGATCGACAGGCACCGGGCCCACGACCGAGTGTGCGTGGCGTCGTTCTCCAACGAGAGGTTGCGCTCGTTCCGCAGGCTCATGGGTCGGCGCGTGCCCACCGCGGTGTCGCCCGTCGGGATCGTCTGGAACGCGTACGTGCCGCTCCTGCCTCGGCTGCTGAACTCCCCCGGTACGGCGTTGCAGATTCCTGTCTCGCAGCCGGTCGGCTCACGACAGATCCCCGTCCTCACCCCGCGCCTGCTGAGGCACGCCCACCTGGCTGGCAAGGTCGTCCACGTCTGGACGATCGACGATCCGCACGAGATGCATCGGCTCCTCGACATGGGCGTCGACGGCATCGTCAGCGATCGCACCGACGTGCTCAAGCAGGTCTTTACCGAACGCGGCATCTGGGAGGAACGATGAGTCAGGGCGGCGCGGTCGACGAGGACTCGGCGGACAGTTCGTCCTGGCCAGTCCTCCCGCCGGGCACCGAGCCTTTTCGGCACGCCCTGACGGACACGCCCCTGAACTGGCGGCGAGTGGTCACCTGGTCGTTGTACGACTGGGGAACGCAGCCGTACCACTCGGTGATCATCACGTTCGTCTTCGCGGTCTACATCACCGGATCGTCCTTCGGCGATGTCAACCACACGACCAGCGCGCTCTCGGTGGCGACGGGCATCAGTGGCCTCTTCATCGCGCTGCTGGCTCCCGTGCTCGGCCAGTCCGCCGATCGGAGCGGCCGGACGGTGACCCTGCTGCGCGTCTTGACGGCCGCCATCGTCGTGCTGTCGGCGGCGCTCTTCCTCATCAAGCCGCACCCCGATTATCTGGTCCTCGGCCTGACGTTCTTCGCTGCCGGCACGTTGGCGGCGGAGATCGCCGCGGCGACGTACAACGCCACGATCGACCAGGTCGCCTCCGGACGCAGCGTCGGCCGAGTCTCGGGATTCGGCTGGGGCTTCGGCTACATCGGCGGCATCGTCTCGCTGCTCACGATCTACTTCGCCTTCATCCACCCCACGGTCGGTCTGTTCGGGGTGACGGGCGCCGAGGGCCTCTCCATCAGGGTCTCGATGCTCTTCTGCGCAACGTGGACGCTGCTGTTCACGCTGGCGCCGCTGCTCATGCTCCGCAACCAGCCCCGGCGGGTGACCGACGGGACCCATCCAGGGATCCTCGGCTCGTACCGGGAGCTGTGGCGCACCCTGGTCAACCTGTGGCACACCGACCGGCCGCTGGTGACCTTCCTCATCGCCTCGGCAGTGTTTCGTGACGGGCTCGCTGGGGTGTTCACGTTCGGGGCGGTCATCGCCGCTGGTACGTTCGGCTTCTCGGCCGGCGACGTCATCATCTTCGGAGCGGTCGCCAACGTCACGGCCGGGATCTCGACCATCCTCTGCGGCTTCCTGGACGACTGGATCGGGCCGCGGCGCGTGATCCTCTTCTCGCTGATGGCCCTCTCCGTGCTCGGCGGTCTGGTCTTCGTGTTCCATGCGGGCGGCACCGGGGCGTTCTGGATCCTCGGCCTCGGCATGACGCTGTTCGTCGGTCCGGCCCAGTCCGCGGCCCGCAGCTACCTCGCCAGGCTGATCCCTGAGGGCAAGTCGGGCGAGGTCTTCGGGCTGTACGCGACCACGGGCCGGGCCATCTCGTTCCTCTCCCCCGTCTTCTTCGGCCTGGCCGTCCAGATCGGCATCGCCCTGAAGCACGAGGACAATTCCCAGTACTGGGGCATCCTGGGGATAGTCGTGCTCCTCCTCGTGGGACTCATCGTGATGCTCAGAGTCCGTGACATTCCCACGGAACAGGCGAAGACTTCAACGCGTTGAGTTAAGTCAGAAGGAGGTCGACCATGGCCGACAGGGCTTTGCGAGGCAGCGGCCTCGGCAGTCGCAGTTTCGCGGACTCCACAGGTGTCGAGTTTGCTCCCCGCCAGGAAGTCGCATTCGACTGCCCAACGGGTCACCACTTCACCGTGATGTTCTCCGAGGAAGCGGAGCTGCCCCTCGAGTGGGAGTGCACGAAGTGCGGCAAGACCGCGGTGCGCGCCGCTGGGACTCGCGCTGAGGAGAAGG
>DAIPZP010000058.1:0-8897 GCA_036782155.1 Propionibacteriaceae bacterium | reverse complement strand
GCGCTCGCACGGCGTTCGAGTCGCTGGCAAAGCTCGCGGTCGATCGCGTCGCGTAGGTGCATCGCTCAGGACGAGCGAGGTACCGGTTCATCAGCGAGCGGTCGCGTTGTTCACACACTCGCGCCGGTCTGAACCGGAGTTGTGGTCGTTATGCGGAGGGTCAGGAAGTGCCTTGGCGGTTCACCCGGAGTTGTGGTCGTTATGGAGCCAGATCCAAGCCTCTTTCCGACAACAACTCCCGTTGAACGCTGACCAACCCCGGCGACCCCTCTGAGAACGACCACAAATCCGGTCCAAAGAGCATCACGGAGTCGGTGCCCACGATGTGCCTGCAGGACTGTACGGAAGCCCGTTTGTGTGACCTGGCCAGGCAGCGAGCGGTCGCGAAGGGCCAAACCAGCCACTTAGGCGGGGAGCCTAGGACGACGTATGGCTTCTGAGTCGCGTCACATCGCGGTGCACATCGATCGATCACCGGATGAGGTCTACGCGTACGCGTCCGATCCGTCACACCTGCCCGGCTGGGCGCCAGGTCTGTGCACGGCGATTACACCCGTCGACGACCACTGGGTCGCCGAGTCCGGGATGGGCCACATCGTCGTCCGCTACGCCCCGCCCAACCCGTACGGCGTCATCGATCACGACGTCACGCTGGAATCTGGAGAGACCTTCCACAACCCCGTACGGGTCCTGCCGCACGACGACGGGGCAGAGGTCGTGTTCACCTTCCGGCGCCAGGACGGGATGAGCGACGCCGACTTCGACCGGGATTCTCAGGCGGTCCTGGCAGACCTCATGGCGCTCAAGGATCGCGTCGAGGCGTCCGCGACCTGACGACGCGAGAATGCGGCCTGTCGCGGCATATGGCTAGGGTTGCGCTTCGTGACACCACAGGCCGAGCCGACGGTCGCGGACCTGCTGCGCAGCGGGCGGACGACGTACTCGTTCGAGTTCTTCCCGCCCAAGACTCCCGAGGACTCCGACAAGCTGTGGCAGACCCTTGACCACCTGCAGCCGCTGGCGCCGGACTTCGTGTCGGTGACGTACGGCGCGAACGGCTCGAACCGTGACCGCACGTTGGCGATCACGGAGCGTCTGGCCCGGGAGTCCAGCCTGCGAACGGTCGGCCACCTCACCTGCGCCTCGCAGAGCAGGGCTGAGCTGGTGGCGGCGATCGAGGCCTACCGCGATGCCGGTGTCCATCACGTGTTGGCGATCCGTGGCGACATGCCCGGCGGCCCGACCGAACCGTGGGTGCGTCATCCGGACGGACTCGCGAACGCCACCGAGCTCGTACGGCTCGTGCGCGAGACCGGCGTCTCCTGCATCGGTGTCGCCGCATTCCCGGACCCTCATCCGCAGGTCGGCGACCCGGAGCTCGACGCGCGGCTCCTCGTCGAGAAGGCTGAGGCGGGCGCGGAGTTCGCGATCACCCAGCTGTTCTTCCGCCCGGAGTCCTACCTCGCGCTCGTGGAGCGTGTTCGCGCGCTCGGCTGCGACATCCCGATCGTGGCCGGCATCATGCCGATCACCCAGATCGGGCAGGTGAAGCGGTTCGCCGAGTTCTCCGGAGCGGAGCTACCCGCCGAGGTCGTCGCCCGCCTGACCGCGGTCGCGGACGATCCCAAGGCCGTACGGGACGTGGGCATCGACATCGCCACGGAGCTCTCGCTCGCCGTTCTCGACGGCGGCGCCCCGGGGCTTCACTTCTTCACCCAGAACCGCTCTCTCGCCACACGCTCGATCCTGCAGCGGGTCCGCTCAGCGCGAAGCTGACCAGTTCTCGGGCAGCTCGATCAGGGCCGCCAGGCTCCCGTACCGCCGATGTCGAGGGTCACGAGCCGCTGCGTGGCGCGGGTGAGCGCGACGTAGAGCACCCGCTCACCGCCCGGCGACTCGGCCACGATGGAGTCGGGATCGACGACGAGGACGCCGTCGTGCTCGAGGCCCTTCGCCTCCAGCGCGGTGAGGACGACCAGCCGATCCTCGGACGCGAGCGCGGAGTCTTCCGCCACTACCGCCCGCACCGCGTCGACCCGGCTCGGTGACGCGATGGCTGCCACGGTGCCCTCGACAGAGGCCAGCAGCTCGCTCATCTCGCGGGCGAGGCATTCGCCGAAGCCGGTGTCGGACGTCTCGTGGAGCACCGGCGCGATGCCGGTGTGCCTGACTGCCGAGGGTAGGTCGGCATCGGGGAAGCTCTTGACGATGTACGCGCTGGCCAGGTCGAAGACCTCGGCGGGGGAGCGGTAGTTGGTGCTCAGCCGGTACGTGCGGCTCGGCGACGCGCCGATGAGGTTTTCGAGCGCGCGGCGGCTCTCGTCGACATCCGGCCAGGACGACTGCGCCGGGTCCCCGACGATCGTCCAGGACGCCTGCGGGCCGCGGCGGCGCAGCATCCGCCACTGGATCGGCGTGATGTCCTGCGCCTCGTCGACGAGCACATGCGCGTACGTCGAGTGCGGCTCGTCGTTGTCGAGCTCGCGCGTTTCGGTGAGCTGGTCGGCGATCGTGACCAGCTCGCTGTTCTCGCCACCCTCGATGAACACGTCCTGCTCGAGCTCGGCGGGCGGGGTGCCGAGCAGGTGGACCAGCTCGTCGAGCAGCGCGACGTCCGCGACCGACCAGCCGTCGAGCGCGTACGACTCCGCGACTGCGGCCTTGGCGGCGCCGATGAGGTCGTCGCCCGCGACGAGATCCATGACCTTCGGCTCGCCCAGGCGACGGAGCGTCTCGGTCGCCGACATGGGAGGCCACCACATCGACATCAGCTGACGGTACGTGCCGACGGACCGTACGAGATCGTCGAACTGCTCGATCCCTGCGACATCCAGGTCCGCGGGTGCCTTCGCCCACAGGGCGCCGACGACGGCGTCCTCGCCGGCAGGCCGACCACGGTTGTACGGATGGCGGCTGAGCACCTGCTGACGGATCCGCAGCAGCTCGGCGGCCGTCAGCCTGATCGGTTCACCCTTCACCGTGACCAGCAGCGACTCGGGGACGTCCCCGAGGCTCGCCACCAGCCGGCGCAGCACAGGCAGGATCCTCAGAGAGCCCTTGGCGACCGCGGCGACCGCATCGTCGATGCGGCTGGCATTCACCGGCAGCACGTCGGAGGCCATCTGGCCGAGCGACCGCAGCGTCACCGTGTCCTCGCCGAGGCTCGGCAGCACGCGCTCGATGTAGTTCATGAACACCGACGACGGGCCGATCACCAGCACGCCGCCGTTCTCGAACCGGCGCCGGTTGGAGTACAGCAGGTACGCCGTACGGTGCAGGCCGACGACCGTCTTGCCGGTCCCAGGACCGCCGGCGATGACGGTGACGCCAGCGTGCGGCGCGCGGATCGCCTCGTCCTGCTCGGCCTGGATCGTCGCGACGATGTCGCGCATCTGGTGGCCGCGGGCTCGGCTGAGGGCGGCCATAAGCGCCCCCTCGCCGATGATCGCCATGTCGTCGGGCACGGCTTCGGCGTTGAGCAGGTCGTCCTCGATGCCGATGACGATGTCGTTGCGGCAGCGCAGCACGCGCCGGCGGACGACGTCCATGGGCTCGGCAGGTGTCGCGCGGTAGAACGGCTCCGCGGCGCGGGCGCGCCAGTCGATCACCAGGGGTTCGAGCTCGAGGTCACGTACGCCGATGCGACCGATGTAGCGCACCTCGCGGTCGGTGAGATCGAGCTTGCCGAAGACCAGACCTTCGTGCTCGGCATCGAGCACCGCGAGGCGCCGCGCAGCCTGGAACGCGAAAGCGTCACGCTCGAACAGTGCGGTGCCGTCCTCCTCGCGGACGTACCGTCCCCTGTCGGACGCGTACTTCGACGCACCCTCCTCCGCGATTGAGCGCGCAGAGCGCGTCGCATGCAGCAGCTGTGCGTACACGGCATCGACGCGGGCCTGTTCGACGGCTAGTTCCTCTTCGAGCCTGCTCGTGGTTGTCGCCACGCCCCTCCCTCATTCGCCCGGGTCCAGACAGAACGACCATTCTACGCCGCATCGACGAGGCGTGATGACGGTTGGCTGGGCTCGCTCCTTCAGGGGCGGTACGCCTTGTTGCTGGGGCGGACGTCGTCGCCCGTGAGCGAAAAGTGGACGCGGTAGGTGGCCAGTGCGCCGACGAGGAGCTGGGCCCATGGCTCGGCGCCACCGAGGGTGCCGGAGCCGGCGTAGACGCAGCTGTTCCCGGCGAGCGGGTGGAACGCCGCGATGGTGGCGGGACCGTGCCAGCGCAGGCCGCTGGATGATGGGGCGCCAGTCGAGGTGACCGTACGACCGGGCAGCGTCCAGGTCACGCTCACGCCGTCGGTGCCGTGACGCACGAACTCGACGGGACCGTCGGCGGCAGGACCCGCCTCGATCGTCGATGCCGGAGGGTCGGCTGGGATCCGGCGGGTGCCGAGGCGCAGCGGCCCGAGTCGGCGGGGGAGCACGATCTCGGCCTTAAGGCCGGTGAGCGCACTGTGGGACGCGTGGCCCACGGCGCTCACGACGGTGGCCGCCTCGATCTCGCCGGCGGTCGTGGTCACACCCTCAGTCGTGATCCCTGCCACAGCGACTCCCCAGCGCAGCTCCACGCCGCGCTCGGCCGCTCGTCGGTGCAGCAGTCCGGTGAGGGTCTCCGCCGGTTGCGGTACGCCGTCGCGGGTGATCGACCACAGGCCGAACGTCCGCTCGACCGAGGGCCGGCTCAGCAGCCAGTACGGGGTCTCGTCGGGCGCCGACCCGAGCCGATCCGCCACCGATCGCACGAGAGCGGCGAGGCGAGCGTCGGGCAGGCGCTCGGCCTCCGAGGCGATCGTGCGGGGATCGGTGAGGAAGCGATGCGTACGGAACTCGGTGAGGTCGGCCTCGGTCTCCAGACCAGCGCGCCGGACGAGCTGCCAGGTCTCGTCGGCCGCGTCCAGGAGGGCACGCCAGGCGGCCGCGGCATCCTCACCGGCCAGCCGGGCCACCGCCGCGTACTGCTGGCCGCGGTCGGTGGGGAGGTCGAGCGCGGAGCCGTCGGCGAACTCGTGGCGTGTCGCCTGCGCGGGGACGAGCTCGTACCCCTCACTGGCGAGGGCCGCATCAAGGATCCGACCAGACTTGCGGAACAGGTCGCGCCAGGCGGCGGGCAGCGCCACCACGGGACGGCTCAGCCACGGTCCGAGGTCTGGCACGGGCTTCTCGTCGAGCACGACGACGTGGTGACCGACCCGGGCGAGCCTGACTGCGGCCGCCAGGCCGCCGAGCGAGGCTCCGATGACGACGACGGGTCGCGCTGCCGTGGCCGCGCGCGGATGGTTCCTCACGCGATCCCTGGCGCCGTGTCCCGGGCCATCCAGCGCCGTAGGGCCTGCCAGCCTTTGCGGACCCGGCTCAGCGCGAACCACAGCACGACGAAGCCCACGAGCATGATGATCCCTGCGATCACCGCGGCGGGTACGGGGTAGGCGGCCGCCAGGCTCACCACGCCAACCACTGCGACGTTCTCGCCGAGAGAGACGCCGATGTTGGTCACGGGCTCGGGAGACGTGTTCACGGCGAGCCGTACGCCGGCCTTTGTGAGGTGGCTCAGCAGCGCGGTGACGCCACCGACGGCGGCGAGGGAGATCGTGGTCAGGTCGCCGTGCGCACCGCCGATGAGGGCACCGATCACGGCACCGGCAACAGGTCGTACGACCGTGGAGACGGTGTCCCAGAGCGAGTCGACGTACGGGATCTTGTCGGCGACGAACTCGACGAGCGTGAGGATCGCCATGACGATGAGGACATCGGTGCGCTGGAAGCCTTCAGGGATGCCGCCGGTGTGGGCGAACCTGCCCAGCAGACCGAGCAGGAGCACGGTGGCGTACGCGTTGAGACCGCTCGCCCAACCGGTGGCGAACGTGAGAGGGAGGAGCTCCACGCGCTAAGAGTAGGGGCCGCTCAGCTAGTGGAAGGGCCCACCGCTGACGAACACCCTCGCGTATAGGCCGGCGGTCGCTCCGCCGAACAGGGTGATGGCCGAAATGCAGACGGCGGCAACGAACGCGAGGAGCAGTCCGTACTCGACGGCGGTGGCGCCACGGCGGACGTCGCCGAGCCGGCAGATGACGGCTACGTACGCACGCATCGTGAGAGCGCTCATAGGTCTTCCTCCCTTCAGGGCCACTGCGCGAGAGAACCCTTCGGAGCACATCTCATCGGAGTCCGGGACCGAGTGGTCGGTGCATGAACGATCTCTCACTCCTGCGGTTCAGGGGATGGCCCGACGGCGGAAGCCGACTTCGCAGCCAGTACTTGAGGCTTTAACCATTCTTAACAGGGCTCGCCGCTACGATGCACGCGTGCCGCTCATACACCTTGGCGTCAGCCACCGATCAGTGCGGAGCGCTGACCTGGCCGCGCTCAGCGAGCGAGCTGACGGCCTTGCCGCGCAGCTCGTCGCGGCCCAGTCCGTCGTGCGCGGCGCCGTTCTGCTGGCCACGTGCAACCGCTTCGAGCTCTACGTGGACGCGACCGAGTTCCATACCGCGGTCGATGGCGCCCGAAACCTGATCAAGGCCCTCGCGGACCCGGACCTGCTGCACATCGATCCGGCACTGACGGTGTACGTGGGGGACGGGGCGGTCGAGCACCTGTTCAAAGTCTCCTGCGGGCTCGATTCCATGGTGGTCGGAGAGCAGGAGATAGCCGGTCAGGTGCGGCAGGCACTCGCTGACAGCGACGCGACAGCAAGCCCGGTCCTGCGACGACTGTTCCAGGCCGCCCTGACGACCTCGAAAGCAGTCGCGTCGAGCACAACGCTGGGCGGAGCGGGCCGCTCGCTCGCGAGCGTCGGCCTTGATGTCATCGCCAGGCGCTTCGGATCGATAAGCGGCCGCAGGGTCTTGTTGCAGGGCACCGGGGCCTACGCCGGCGTCGTTGTGGCCGAACTGACAAGGCGAGGCGCTGGCGACATCCGAGTGCACTCCGGCGCCGGGCGCGCCGAAGACTTCGCCCAGGGCCACCCTCCCGTGGTGCCGGTCTCAGCGTTGGGGCTGGCGGATTCACTGCGATGGGCCGACGTCGTCGTGTGCTGTTCGGGTACGAGCACGCGGTCGTTGACCGTCGATCTGCTCGCTGACGCCCGGCGCGGGCGACCCGAGCCACTTCCGATTCTCGATCTCGCGTTGGCCGGTGACGTACCGGCTGAGGTGGATGAGCTGGCGGACGTGGTCGTCGTCGACCTCGACGAGGTGGCGCGGAATGCTCCTCCCGAGCGGGCTGCGGCCGTATCGGCAGCGCTGAGCATCGTCGACAAGGGAGTTGCCGCATTCCAGCACACAGAGGGCGGTCGCCAGGCCGATCCCGCCGTCACGGCCATGCGCGCATATGTATCGAGCATCATCGAAGCCGAGGTCCAGTCGGCCGAGCGTCGGCACAGCCCCGAGACTGCTGAGGCCGTCGCCCGGTCCCTGCACCGGGTCAGCAACGCTCTCCTGCACACGCCGTCGATCCGCGCTGCAGCGCTGGCTCGTTCAGGTGAGCTCGACGACTATCGCAACGCCCTGCACACCCTGTTCGGAATCGACGTCGAGGCAGGCCAGTGATCCGCCTCGGCACCCGAGGCAGCCGCTTGGCGCGTACACAGTCAGGGTTGGTCGCGGACGTGATCAGCGCCGAAATCGGGCCGCTCGAGACCATCGTGATTCGTTCCGAAGGCGATGACACGCGCGTGCCGTTGGACTCTTTCGCGCGCCCCGGAGCCTTCGTCGCTGCCCTGCAGGACGCACTCCTCGGCGGTCGGGTCGACGTCGTCGTACACAGTTACAAGGACCTACCGTCGGCGCCCACCCCAGGTCTGGTCGTGGCCGCAGTGCCCATCCGTGCGAGCGTGCGCGACGTGCTGGTGACCCGTGACCGGATTCCGCTCGCCGAGCTGCCCGCGGGGGCCACCGTGGGGACGTCATCGCCACGCCGGTTGGCTGCGCTGCTGCGCGCGCGTCCCGACCTGATCGTCGTACCGCTGCGCGGCAACGTGGATACCCGGCTTCGAGCCGTCGCCGAGGGCAGGCTCGATGCGATCGTCCTCGCGGAGGCGGGGCTCGAACGACTTGGGCTGCTCACGGAGGACATGGCGCCAATCGACGCTGACGTGATGCTGCCTGCGCCGGCCCAGGGTGCTCTCGCAGTGGAATGCCGAATTGACGATCCGCTGGCCACCGATCTGTGGCGTCTCGGTGATGAGGCGACGCGAGTGTGTGTCGCGGCCGAGAGGGCGGTCCTTGCCGAGATCGAGGCAGCCTGTACGACGGCGGTGGGTGCTCTGGCCCGGATCGAGTCCGGCTGGTTGAGGCTGGAGGCTGAGATCTCCGATCACCGGGGCGTCCAGTACGCCCGCCGGAGCGACCGAGTCGAGATCGACGGGGGGACCGCGGCTGCAGAAGACCTCGGTCGGCGGGTGGCCCGTTCCTTGCTGGAGGACGCGCGGTGATGCGCCCGGTCCTCCTCGTTCGCCCTGACGGTAACGAGGCCGACGCGATCGCCCTCGCGGCCCAAGGCGTCCCGACGCTCATCGATGAATACCTTGCGGTCGTCCCGGCCGCAGACAGCTCAGCCGCGGCGCAGCTCCTCGATGACCTTTCTGTCGCTGGAGCGGACGACTGGCTGGTGCTCACCTCGCCACGGGCCATGGGTGCCTGGGCTGCTCTCGTGGGCGCTGACGCCCTGTCCCGTGCTCTCGCCTCGGCCCGTACGCGAGGTGTGCGCGTCGCCGCGGTCGGTTCGTCGACGGCCTCGTCGGTCGGTTCCGCCGTTGAGCTGGTCGGGCAGTCGGGCGTCGAGGGGCTCGTTGCTGCCCTGACTGAGATGTCGGCAGGTACTGCTCTGGTTCCGGCAAGCGGGATCGCGCGTCCTGAGTTGACGAGCGGACTCACCGCCGCCGGCTGGAACGTC
>DAIPZP010000057.1:0-9140 GCA_036782155.1 Propionibacteriaceae bacterium | reverse complement strand
CCGGCGTCTGCGACCGCGGACTGAAGCACACCCGCAACGAGGACGCCATCGCGCTTGCTGCGGGTCAGGCGCCGGGCGAGCGGGCTGTACTGGTCGTCTGCGACGGTGTGTCCAGCTCGATCGACTCCGATGTCGCCTCGCTGGCCGCTGCCGAGGCGGCGCGCGACCTGCTGTGGGCCGACCGGCCGCAGGGGCTGGGTGTCGAGGAGTCGCACGTACCAGCCATGGAGCTCGCCCTAAGCGCTGCCGCCGCTGCCGCGAACGAGGCAGTGGTACGGACGACAGATCCGGCCAGCGAGAATGCCGCCTCGGCGACGTTCGTCGTGGTCGCGGTGTCGAAGGGCCGCCTCTTCTACGCCAATCTCGGCGATTCGAGGGCGTACTGGCTCCCCGACGCGGGCGACCCCGTACTTCTCACCCGGGACGACTCCATGGCCGAGGCCAGGGTCGAGATGGGTGTGCCTCGTCAGGAGGCCGAGAACGGGCCCAGCGCCCACGCGATCACGAAGTGGCTAGGCCGTGATGCGCCCGACATCGTGCCCCGTTCGGGCAACCTCGAGGTCGGCGACGGCTGGGTCCTCGTCTGCTCCGACGGCCTGTGGAACTACGCGTCCAGTCCGGCAGAGATCCGTACGGTGCTCGCCGCGGCCCTCAACGCCTCGCCAACCAACCTCGTCGACCTCTGCGAGCACATGGTCGCCTGGGCCAACGAGCAAGGCGGCAAGGACAACATCAGCGCCTCGCTCGCCCGACTCGGCGCCCTTCCGGCGTCCGTCGCCGCGACCGCTGAGGCCCACAAAGACCCTGCTTCGATAGCTACCCCGGTGGGGCCCACAGAGGACGAGCCCCAGCAGCCGGCCACGCCGGCCGTCACAGCCCCCGAGAACGAGTCGAGGGGTCAGGACACGCCGACGGAAGCCTGAGCTCCCCGCAGAACCTGACCCCTCGACCCGAACTATCAGGCTGGGACTGGCCGCGTCTGCGGCGAGTTCGCCTTCGTCATCCCTGGGTCGCGTACGACCACGTCGCCGAGGGCCTCGTCGATCTTGGCCATCGCTTCGGCCGAGATGACCACGCCGGAGGCGGCGACGTTCTCCTTGACCTGCTCCGGACGTGAGGCGCCGATGATCGCGCAGCCGAGGTTCTGGTTCTGCAGCACCCAGGCGACCGCGAGCTGAGCCATGCTGAGACCGAGCTCGTCGGCAATCGGCTTCAGGTTCTGGACCCGACCCAGGACGTTGTCGTTCATGAACCTCGAGATCATCTGCGCGCCGCCCTTGTCGTCGGTCGCGCGCGATCCCTCAGGCAGAACTGCGCCCGGCACGTACTTGCCGGTAAGCACGCCCTGCGCAACCGGGGACCAGACGATCTGCGAGATGCCGAGCTCTTTGCTCGTCGGCACGACCTCGGCCTCGATGACGCGCCACAGCATCGAGTACTGCGGCTGGTTCGAGATCAGCTGGAAGCCGAGCTGCTTCGCCAGCGCATGGCCGACACGGAGCTGGTCGGCGCTCCACTCGCTGACACCGATGTACAGCGCCTTACCCGTACGGACCACGTCCGCGAAGGCCTGCATCGTCTCCTCGAGCGGGGTCTCCGTATCGTACCGGTGCGCCTGGTACACGTCGACGTAGTCGGTGCCGAGGCGCTTCAGCGACCCGTTGATCGACTCCATGATGTGCTTGCGGGACAGCCCGGAGTCGTTCGGACCCTTCGGGCCCGTCGGCCAGTAGACCTTGGTGAAGATCTCCAGCGACTCGCGCCGCTCCCCCGCCAGTGCCTCTCCGAGTACGGACTCGGCGACGGTGTTCGCGTACGCGTCGGCCGTGTCGAAGGTTGTGATCCCCGCGTCCAGCGCTGCTCGTACGCACAGGGTCGCTGTGTCGTTCTCCACCTGCGACCCGTGGGTCAGCCAGTTGCCGTAGCAGATCTCCGAGACCTTGAGGCCGGAGTCACCGAGGTAACGGAACTTCATGCGTGCACGTTCTTCTCGTCCTTGGCTTCGGCGTCCTCGACTTCGGCATCTTCTGCCTCGTCGTCCTCGTACTCCTCGTCGTCCTCGTCCTCGTCGTACTCGTCCTCGTCGTCGTACTCGTCCTCGTCCTCGTCGACGTCGGCCTCGCCCTCCTCGGGCGCCTCGACCGTGTCCTCCTGTTCGGCGACCTTCGCGCCCGCCACTGCGGCCACAGCCTCCGGCTCGGGATCGGCGAACGGGTTCCCGATCGAGTTGCCGCCGAGGGTGGCGAGCATCTGACGGACGTTCGTGAGCTGAGCGGTGATCGCGTCACGGCGCGACGTGGCTGCCTGCAGCTCGCGCTCGGTCTCGCGACGTACCTTCTCCGCCGCCGCCTTGGCGCTGGTGATGTGCTGGGCAGCCTCTTCGTGCGCGGACTTGAGGTGCGCCTCGGCCTGGGCACGAGCCTCGGCCAGCGTGCGGTCGGCCTCCGCCTCACTCGCCGACTGGCGCTCCTGCACCACAGCGAGCGAGTTCTGGTGCGCCTGCATCGCGGCGCTGAACTCGGCCGCCGACTTGTCCCGGCGGTCGGCGAGCGTCTTCTCGAAGTCGGCGGCGGCAGCCGCGGCGCGAGCACGCTGGTGCTCGTACACAGCCTCAGCCTCTTCGCGGCGGGTCGTCGCTTCGCGGTCGGCGCTGTCGAGGATCTCGTCGGCCTGCTGACGGGCAGCTTCGACGATCTTGGCCGCGTCGGCGTCAGCCTTGTTCCGGGTCTCCGCCGCATAGCGGTCGGCAGCACTCCGCGCCTGCTCCGCAGCCGCCGTCGAGTCCCGAGTCAGCGTGTCCGCCTGGGTCTTGGCCTTGGTCACGAGGTCCTTGGCCTCGTCACCGGCCAGCGACAGGATCTTGCCGACGCGGGTGCCGAAGTCGGCGAACGTCGGCTCGGCCTTCTGCGCCTGCTCCGAGGCGAAGAGCGCGGACCTCTGCTGCTCGGAGGTCAGCCCCTCCTCGAGCGCGGCGACATGGGTCTGGAGCTTTGTCACCATGACGCCGTGGGTCGCGGCCTCTGATCGGGCCTGATCCAGCGCCTTGCGCAGGTCTCCGAGAGCCTTGTCGACCTCATTGGGTTCGTAGCCGCGCATGACCGTGCGGAAAGCGGGGTTCACCTGGGACATCATTCCTCTTCCATTGAGTTCTGACTGGCTGTCGTCGTGCGGGATCCGGGTTCGTCAGGGACGGCAAGCGCCTCGATGACGCCCGAGAGGTGGCCTAGTTGTGCGTTGATGTCGTCACGGCGACGCGCCAGCGTGGCCACTTCGGCGCGTGCCTTGTCGAGCTGTGTACGAGCGTCCGTACGGACCTGGTCGGCGTCCGTCCTCGCCTTCGCGAGCATAGCGATCGCCTCTTCGCGGGTGGAGCGTGCGGACTCGTACGTCTCCCGCTGGAGGGCCTCGAGGTCCGTGGCGGCACGCTCGCGGATGAGCTTGGCTCCTGCCTCGGCGTCGGCCAGGCGGCGCTGCGCGCGCTGCTCCTGGGCCTGCGCCTCGACGCGAGCGTTCTCAAGGAGCCTCTGCGCCTCGTCCTCGGCGCGCTGGCGGGTCTGTACGGCATCCTTCTCGGCGGCGTCGAGAAGTGCGTGCGCCCGTGCCTGCACGTCCTCGGCGGTCGCCTGGGCCTCGGACACGACGGCTTGTCCACGATGGTCGGCGGAGGTGAGCAGCATCTGCGTCCGCTCGCGCACCGTCCGTACGTGGTCGGTCAGCTCACTGTGGTGCTGCCTGCGTATGGACGCGGTCTCGGCCTCGGCGGTCGCCGTGTACTCGGCCATCGCCTGCTGGGTCCACTCCATGTGCGCGGCCGCCGACGCCAGCTGCTCGTCCGCGATGCTCTGCGCGCGGGCGACCAGCTCGTCGTGCTCTGCTTGCGCCGCGGCCTGCAGCCGGGCCAGCTGCTCGTCCCACGCCTGGCGTTCGGCCGCGACCTGCGACTGTGCCGCGGAGACGTGGTCGTCCATGCCGCTCTTGCGCTGGGCGAGCTCCGACTCGGCCGTGGCGTAGGACTTGACGATGTGCGCGTCGAGGTCGCGCCGCCGCTGGGCTTCCTCGGTCTCCCAGGCATCGGTCTTCGCCTTGAGGTCCGCGTCGATGCTCGCGGCGTACGCAGCGAGCCGTTCGCGTACCTCCTCGACAGCCTGTGCCGCGGTCTCGTTCAACTCGTCGGACTTGCTCTGTGCGTCCGAGAGGATGCGTTCGGCCTCGGCACGAGCCTGTGCCACGACGTCTGCTGCCGTGCGCTCGGCCGTGCGCGTGATGAGGCCCGACTGCGCGGACGCGTCCTCGAGCATCGTGACCGCGTCGCGTCTCGCCTCGTCCAGCCGGGCGGTCGCGGCGGCGGCCGCAGACTCCGCCTGTGCCTGCTTCTCGGCTGACGTGCGCACCAGGTTGTCGTTGAGATCCCGGTTTCGGGCAAGCTCAGCACGCATCGCTTCAGCATCGGCTTGGGCTTCGGCTCGCAACTGATCGGCGAGATTCTGAGCTTGAGTCAGGATTTCGGCCGCTTGCCGCGGAACCTCGATCCCAGCCGGCTGAACTACTTCACGCGCGGCATGATCGAGCACCCGTACATGATCCTTCTCTGACTAGCGGCATAGCAAGCCGGGGGTACCGATGTCCCACTGACTGATCGAGGGTCTGACCAGGTGATTCGTGAGCGACACTGGGCGACCGCCCGGGCCGGTCCTTCGAACCGATACCGTCAGTTATGCACGAGCCTCGTTGCTCGGTCTTTGTGCCCCTGAGAGAATCGACACCATGGCCCAGTTCACGTCGACCGTCTACCAGAACGAGTTCCTTCCCGACGGCGGCACCGATGTCAACGCGATCGTGACGATCGACTGCGTGGGCGCGGGCGCGGCAGGGCAGACCGGATCCGGTGCCGCGGGCGAAATCATCATCGTCGACACATCCGGGTCGATGGGCGAGACCAACATGCGCGCCGCCAAGCAGGCCGCCATGGTCGCCGTCGACGCGATCCTCGATGGGACGTACTTCGCGATCATCGCGGGCAACCACAAGGCATACCTGGCGTACCCGATGGTGCAGACCGGTGCCGGCCTGGTGCAGATGACCCCGCAGACGCGTCGCCAGGCGAAGGACGCGATCAGCTTCTTCAGGTCCGACGGCGGTACGGCTATCGGTGCATGGCTCAACCTGGCCCGCGCCCTGTTCGACTCCGTCGGGCCGCTGTCCCAGAAGCACGCGATCCTGCTCACCGACGGCGAGAACCACAACGAGACGCCGCAGCAGCTCGACGCGGCGATCCGGAACTGCCTCGGCCAGTTCCAGGCCGACTGCCGCGGCGTCGGGGTCGACTGGAAGGTCGAGGAGATCCGCAAGATCGCCCAGGCGCTGCTCGGCTCGGTGGACATCATCCCGTCGGGCATGGATATGCCGGCGGTCTTCGGCGAGCTCATGCACAAGGCCATGGGCCGCGGCGTGGCCGACGCCCAGCTCAGGGTGTGGGTGCCGCAGGGCGCCCAGGTCCTGTTCGTACGGCAGGTGTCGCCGACCGTCGAAGACCTCACCGGCCGCGGGACCCCGATCAACCCCCTGACCCAGGCGTACCCGACCGGGTCCTGGGGCGACGAGTCACGCGACTACCACCTGTCCGTACGGCTCCCGGCGAAGGCCGTCGGCCAGGAGCAGCTGGCTGCGCGTGTGCAGCTGAGTCTCGGCCCGACCGTCGTCACGCAAGGTCTGGTGAAGGCCCGTTGGTCGAACGACGCAGCGCTCACCGCGAGGATCAGCCCCGAGGTCGCCCACTACACCGGGCAGACCGAGCTCGCCGCGGCGATCCAGGAGGGTCTGGCTGCCAAGGCCGCTGGCGACGACCGTACGGCGACGACGAAGCTCGGACGCGCTATTCAGCTCGCTGCGCAGACCGGCAACGAGGAGGCCACCTCGAAGCTCCGCAAGGTGGTCGACGTCGAGGATGCCGACAACGGCACGGTCCGGCTGAAGCGGCAGGTCGAGAAGGCCGACGAGATGGCGCTCGACACGGCCTCCACCAAGACGACGCGGATCCGCGGCTGATGGCCGGCATCTGCGAGAACGGTCACCGTTCCACGACCGACGACTACTGCGATACGTGCGGAGCGCCCGTCCATGCGGCGCCCTCAGTCGGCATCGCTCCTCCGGTGGCCGCGCCGACCACGCAGAAGTGCCCCAACTGCGGCGCTAGCAACCCCGCGGACGCACTGTTCTGTGAGGCGTGCGGCTACGACTACACGACCGGTACGCTGCCACGCTCCGACGTCGCCGGCATGCTGGGACTGAGGCGGGACCCGGTACTGGTGGACTCGTCAGTGAACGCGCCCGCGAGCGTTCCTGTCGTATCCGCGACGCCTTCGTATCCGGGTCTGTCCTCGGCCACACCCAGTGCCGTGGCAAGCCCGCGCGACATCGACACACCCTCCGCGGCGCCCGTTGCTCCTGAGGTGGAGCCCGTCGCAGAGGCACCCGCGGAGCCGGTTCCGGCAACACCCGCTGGCGACGAGGCCGTACCGCCGGTGGCTCCCCCTGTGACCGATCCCGCCGTACCGGCGCCCGTCGAGGCGACGCCGCTGGACGACGAGCAGCCCACCCGTGGCCGGCCAGCGCCGCGTCGCGAGTCGTACGTCGCGGAGATCTGGATCGACCCCGACTGGTACGAGGTGCAGGAGACCGACGAGCCGATGCCGTCGGTGGCTCTTCCCGCGACCGTCGTCCTGGGCGTCGACAACCTCATCGGCCGGGGCTCGGTGAGCCGCAACATCCACCCGGAGGTGGACTGCGGCATCGACTCCGGCGTGAGCCGCCGCCAGGCGCGTCTGTCCACGGACAGCACCCGCTGGTACGTGGAGGACCTTGGCTCTGCCAACGGCACGTTCGTGGGTCCGGCCGCGGGCCCCCTGCCGACGACAGCGATCCAGGGCCGGTACGAGCTCGGGCCGGACGACCGCATCTACGTCGGCGCCTGGACCCGGATCGTCGTGCGCAAGGCATCCAAGGACGAGGTCGACGCGCTCAGCTGAGACGGCCTTCGGCCTGTGGCGAACAGAGGCGCGTCCTGGATGACGGGTATGGCAGTCTGGCAGACGGGAGAGGCATCGAGCCGCCCGACGAGGAGGACAGCCGTGGAGATCAAGGTCGGGATTACGCACGTGAACCGCGAGGTCGCGGTCGAGTCGGAGAGCACCCCGGAAGAGATCCAAGAGGCGCTCACCGAAGCGATCGCCAGCGGCGGGTTCCTCACGCTGGTCGACGACAAGGGCCGCAAGGTTCTCATCCCGGCCTCGGGCATCGCGTACGTCGACCTTGGCGCCGAGCACGTCCGCGCGGTGGGCTTCGGCGCGATCTAGGTCCCGATCTGCGACCAGACTCATCGAGTGGCGGATATCCCACGGCAAATCGTGGGGCGCTCGACAGGGCGAGCGCGAGACCCGAGAGTCTCGCACCGCGCGCTTCAACCGGACTTGTTGTCGCTATGGCGGGGGTCGCGGCAGCCTCCAGCGATTCGACGGGAGTTGTGGTCGTTCTGAGTGCCGGATTCGGCCTCATACCGACCACAACTCCCGTCGAACCTGTGTGAGCGCGAAAGACCGTCGTCATACCGACCACAACTCCCGTCCAAGCAGGCGGAACCCTGTTACCGGGCTGACGCACGCGCGATCGAGTTGTTCACGAGTTTCGATGTGTTCCGCTCCCCTGACCGCGCCGTCGAGCGCATGAGAACAGCCCTGCGCATGGCCGGAGCCGACGTGTGACTCATCGAGTGGCGGATTCCCCACCGAGTCACGGCTCAGAACGGTGGGTTTTCCGCCAGTCGGCGCGCATCCGTGAAGGGGCCGCGTCGGGTAGACTGACCTGAAGCGCCGAACCGGCGCTCGTCGCTGAACACCCCGGTCACCTGACCGGCGCGGTGCAGCGAGGCCCGTTTTCCGGCCTGTGAGGGCCGGCCACCCGATAGGCACCACACTGACCATCGAGACCGGCTCCACCATGAGCCCGAGCAGCGCCCCCGAGAATTTCGTCCACGAACCCATCGCCGAGGCCGACCCCCGGGTCACCTTCGAAGAGCTCGGCGTGATGCCCGACATCGTCGAGGCGCTTGCCGAGATCGGCATCACCCACCCGTTCCCCATCCAGGCCCTCTCGATCCCGATCGCGATCCAGGGAACCGACATGATCGGCCAGGCGCGTACGGGCACCGGCAAGACTCTCGCGTTCGGCATCTCCCTGCTGCAGCGCATCGCCGTACCGGGTCAGCCCGAGTACGAGGAGCTCGAGGCTCCCGGCAAGCCGCAGGCGCTGGTCATGTGCCCCACCCGTGAGCTGGCGCTCCAGGTGACCCGCGACATCGCGATCGCGTCGACCAAGCGCAAGGCGCGCGTCATGACCGTGTACGGGGGCGTCGGCTACGACCCGCAGCTCGACCAGCTCACCGCGGGCGTTGACGTCGTCGTCGGAACGCCCGGCCGCCTCAAGGATCTCGCCGACCGCCGCGCGCTCGACCTGTCCCACGTCAAGGTGCTCGTGCTCGACGAGGCCGACGAGATGCTCGACCTCGGCTTCCTGCCGGACGTCGAGCGGCTGATCGCGAGGATCCCCTCCACCCGTCAGACCATGCTCTTCTCCGCGACGATGCCGTCCGCGATCGCCGCACTGGCCCGTACGCACCTGTCGCATCCCGTCAACATCCGCGCCGAGGCCCATGACGCGCAGGCGACCGTGCCGGACACCACCCAGTTCATCTACCAGACCCACAACCTCGACAAGCCCGAGATCGTCGCGAAGCTGCTCCAGGTGCCGGACGCGGATCGCATCATGGTCTTCTGCAAGACCAAGCGGGGCGTCCAGCGGCTCGCCGACGACCTCATCGATCGCGGCTTCGAGGCGACGTGCATCCACGGCGACCTCACCCAGGTCTCCCGGGAGAAGGCGCTCAAGCGCTTCCGCGACGGCAAGGCGCAGGTCATCGTCGCCACCGATGTCGCCGCGCGTGGCATCGACGTGGCGAATGTCACGCACGTCGTGAACTACGAGTGCCCCGACGACGAGAAGATGTACGTGCACCGCATCGGCCGCACGGGCCGTGCGGGCAACACCGGTATCGCCGTCACCCTCGTCGACTGGGCCGACGTCACCCG
>DAIPZP010000056.1:7220-9199 GCA_036782155.1 Propionibacteriaceae bacterium | reverse complement strand
GTAGTCATCCGCCCCGAACGCCCGTTCGAAGGCGGCGTGGGTACGGGTCACTAGTTCGAGGGCATCTGGGTAGCGCGCCGAGACATGGGTCAGTGCGAGTCTCGACCGGCATAGGAGAGTGTCGACATGGTCGGGGCCCACAGCCTCGATAAACTCATTCAAGGCCTGCGTGAGCGTGGAGACGGCGCGATCGTATTCTCCGAGGACCCGGTAGGCAGAGCCCAAGTGGGTTCGGCACTGCGTCGTCAGGGGATCTTTTGGACCGAGGCTCAGCTCATAGTCACGGAGGGTGGTCTTGAGCAGCTCAACGGCCTTCACACCGTCCTTGGACTCGGAGTAGGCCTCGCCCAAGGAGTCTTGACATTGAAGGCGCAGCGGATGCGTCACCGCTAGGAGACGGGCGTTATCGCGAACGACTCGCTCGAGTACAGGCACGGCGCGCTCTGGGATAGCTGCGTTGAGCAGCGCCCTACCAAGATCCCGACGGGCGGAGAGCGTCGCCACCTCGTCGGGCCCCTGGGAGTCTTCGAGGATCGACAGGACCGCTCCCCGTAGCGAAATGGAGTTCTTGTAGTTCCCGCACGCCTCGTAGGCCCTGGCCGCGCCCTTGAGGCAATCGGCGGTCGTGGGGTTTCGCAGGCCGAGGGTCCGCTTCGAGTAGGAGGCGAGGTTCGTGTAGAGCGAGATGGCTTCCCTGAGATGCCCGTAATCGATGAGGATCTGACCCTCAGCGAGCTTGCGGGCGATGCGATCGCGAGCAAGGGCGGCGGACAGCTTCTCGAACACGATCGAACCGTACGCATCTGTCGCGCTGCCGCGTCACATCATGGGGAGCCGCTCATGCCTGAGGAAGCAGTGGCGACACTCATGCGGTCTGCCGCCAGCTCATCCATCGAAATGCAGGTTGTGGGCGGCGTCTCGGAGCCTCCCGAGAGGCCATCAATCAAAGTGCTGGTCATGAGGGCCTAAACAAGGGCCTATAACCAGCACTTTGATGGATGACGGTAGAAACGTCGGCCGACCCGGGTTTATGACCTGCACTTTGATTGATGGCCCCCGAGAGGGCGGACGGCCGAGATCCCGGGAGCCGTGATGGCCCCCGGGATCTCGGGTGAGTCAGCCCAGCTGCTTCTTGACCGCTGCCACGTTGGCCTTGGCGGCGTTGGCGATCTCGGTCGCCGACTTCAGCTGGATGTCGCGGCCCTCAGCGCTGTCCATGCCGGATGCGAGCACGCCCGTGGCGTACGCCCGCACGACCCGGTCCATGAACGGACCCCACGGTCCGACAGGGCCACCGCCGTGGCCGCCGCCGATCGGAACGACGAACCCGTTGCCATCCGCCGCGATGCCGCCGAAGATGAGCCAGCCCTCGCGCTCGTTGACCCAGGGGATCTGGAGAGCCGACTTCCGGTAGGACGCGATGGCGAAGCCGCTGGCGCCTTCGGAGGCGGTTTCGGTCTTGTCTACGGCCGGGATGCCGATCCACTGCTCGAACGACTCGCCTGTGCTCTGGACGCTGCCATGCGCAACGAGCGTCTGGGCTCTCGCCGTCGGCACCCACCCGATGACGTTGGCGTCAGACGTGAGCGTCGCGTCGCTGGTGACGTCGACGAAGGTGTCGTCGATGAAGTCGCCGTGGGCGACGGAGAACGCGTCGAGCAGGTACCCGCTCTGACCAGGTCCGCCGTCGCCGCCGACGGGGAGGTACCAGGCCGTGACGGCCATCGTCGTGCTGCCGACCTGCTGGTGGATCGACGTGCTGGACGTCGTCTGGCCTCCCGTTCCGTCCGAGGCGCTCCAGAACACAAACTGCGCGTCGGGGACCAGAGAGGCTGTGGCGTTGACGAAGGAACTCGTCGGCGACTCGAACGAGGAACCGCCGGGAAGGGCGGTCCACGCGGTCGAGGATCGGGGCTGGCGATGGTGACCCGCCGGCTGGATGAGCCGGGAGGCGATGTCTACGTGTGTCATGCCTTGAA
>DAIPZP010000056.1:0-7120 GCA_036782155.1 Propionibacteriaceae bacterium | reverse complement strand
TGACCCGCCGGCTGGATGAGCCGGGAGGCGATGTCTACGTGTGTCATGCCTTGAAAGAGGTCTGCGTGGGCGGGGCTGATACATGCGAGCGCGGCGAGCTGCGGCAGTAGTGTCAGCGCCGTGAATGCTCCCTGGACCAAGCACTACCAGCCGGGCGTCCCGGCGGAGATCGAGCTACCGACCGAGTCGCTGGTGGCACTGCTCGAACGGTCTGTCCGTGAGGCGGGCAGCTGCGTGGCGACGGAGTTCTTCGGCCGCGAGACCACGTACGACGAGCTGGGCGACCAGATCTCGCGCGCCGCGGAGGGACTGCGCCAACTCGGCGTACAGGCCGGCGACCGAGTGGCGATCGTGCTGCCCAACTCACCGCAGCACGTCGTCGCGTTCTACGCGATCCTCCGGATCGGAGCGATCGTCGTCGAGCACAACCCGCTCTACACCGAGCGCGAGCTGCGGCACATCTTCGAGGACCACACGGCTCACGTCGCGATCTGCTGGGACGTGGCCGTACCGAAACTCAAGGCCATACCCGACGACGTACCGCTGCAGCGCATCGTCTCGGTCAACCTTCTCGACGCGTTCCCGGTCATCAAGCGGCTCGCGCTGTCGCTGCCGGTGAAGAGCCTGCGCGAGACCCGCGCCAAGCTGACCCAACCGGCGCCGGGCACCATCACCTGGAAGCAGCTCCTCGGCCACGGCCCGTTAGCCGAAGACCACCCACGCCCTGACGTACACGACCTCGCGGTCATCCAGTACACGTCCGGGACGACCGGCGAGCCCAAGGGCGCGATGCTCACCCACTTCAACCTCTACAGCAACGCGCGTCAGGGCGAGGCGTGGATGTACGGCGCCGAGTACCGCAAGGAGAACTTCTACGCGATCCTGCCGATGTTCCACGCGTTCGGTATGACGCTCTTCCTTACGTACGGGATCCTCAAGCAGGGGCGCCTCGTGATCTTCCCCTCCTTCGATGTGGACCTCGTCCTCGACGCGGCGAAGAAGAGCCCGCCCACGGTCTACTGCGCGGTGCCTCCGATCTACGAGCGAACCGCGATTCGCGCGAACGAGCGCGGCATCTCACTGAAGAGCGCCAAGTACTGCATCTCCGGGGCGATGAACCTCCCGCAGTCTGTCGTCGAGCTGTGGGAGTCGGTCTCCGGAGGGCTGCTCGTCGAGGGGTACGGGATGACGGAGGCGTCTCCCGTCTGCCTCGGCAACCCCTTCGCCCCGAGCCGGCGTAGCGGCACGATCGGCGTGCCCTTCCCCAGCACCTACATGAAGGTCGTCGACGCCGACGACCCCACCCGTGAGGTCGCACAGGGCGAGCGCGGCGAGATCCTCATCCAGGGCCCGCAGGTGTTCAGCGGCTACTGGAACAACCCCGAGGAGACCGCGAAGACGCTGCTTCCGGGTGGCTGGCTGCGTACGGGCGACCTGGTCACGGTGGATGCCGACGGCTTCACGACCATCGTCGACCGGGTCAAAGAGCTCATCATCACCGGCGGCTTCAACGTGTCACCGTCCGAGGTCGAGGCCGTCCTGCGCGGTCACCCCGATCTCCTCGACGCGGCCGTCGTGGGCGTGCCGTCCCCGCACGGCGGCGAGAAGGTCGTGGCGATCGTGCTGCTCCGGCCCGGGGCCGAGCTGAACGCGGACGGTCTTGTCGAGTTCTGCCGCGAGCGGCTGGCCGCCTACAAGGTCCCGCGCGACATCGTCGCGGTCGCCGAGCTTCCTAAGTCCATGCTCGGCAAGGTGCTCCGCAAGCAGGTCCGCGAGGAGTACCTCGCGAGCAAGCCCGGCTGAGGCGTCTCAGGCCAGCATGACGGCCTGCGCCGCGATGGCCACGATGACGACGACGGTGAGCGCGGACAGTCCGTACAGCTGGATCTGCGAGCGGCGAGCCCTCGGTGCGTACGCGATGATCCAGCCCGCGAGCAGTCCGCCCACGAGGCCGCCGAAGTGGCCCTGCCAGGAGATCGTGCCGACGTAGAACAGGGTGAACGCGATGTTGGCGCCGAGGATGATGAGGACCTGCCTGTAGTTGCCTCGTGCCTTGTACGACATCAGCAGGATCGCGCCCATGAGGCCGAACAGGGCGCCGGACGCACCCACGGTCGAAGCCTCGGGGCTGGTGAGCCACATCACGGTCGCCGACCCGGCGAGACCGGAGATCGCGTACACGGCCAGGAAGCGCACCCGCCCGAGCACTCTCTCGAGGATCGGCCCGATGATGAACAGCGACACCATGTTCACCAGGAGGTGGATGACGTTCACCTGGGTGAACACGGACGTCACGACCTGCCACCACGCGCCGCTCGCCACCCCGGCGGCCCAGTTGTCGCCGTTCGCGACGCAGGCCGCCTTCAAGACACCCGGGTAGTAGGACGCGGGGTCGTTCGCGGCGAGGCAGACGCCGCGCGGCACGAGCCCGAGGCGGTCGCCGAGCGAGTGGACGCCGGACAGAAGAAGCCAGATCGCCGTGTTGATGACGATCAGCACGATAGAAGTGAGGCGCGGATCGCGGCTCGGAATGCCGCCGTACGGCAGAAGCCCCTGCCGCATCTGACGCGCGCCCTCCTTCGTGCATTCGGGGCACTGGAAGCCCACGGCCGCGTCGACCATGCAGGCTGGGCAGATCGGGCGGCCACAGCGGGAGCACACGATGCCCGTCGGCACTCCGGGGTGCCGGTAGCAGGTCATTGATCCGGTCTCGGTCACGCGAGTCCCCCGCGCGACCGAGGGGGCACTGCGACATCGCCGCGCTCGAGCTTCACGGGGCAATCCTGACACGCCCGTACGACGCTCGGCTCGCCGCCGCTCGGCGTGACGTCGAGGCGCCATCACGTTTGTCTCGCATGGCGACATGATGTGCGCGTGATATGGACGTTTTCACGCCTGAAACATGACCACGTTACGGTGGCACAATGAGTGCTGAGTCTGTTGCCGAGGAGTCCGACGTGAACGACCCACCTATTCACGCCGACGAGACGCCGACCACAGAGACCCGCCAAGTGGGCCCCCACTTCACGCCGACCCATCCCGTCGCACTGGCCCCGGTAACGACGCCCCCTCACTCGGTCGACGGTTTCGTGAAGGAGTTCCTGCGGGAGCTGAACGGAAGCCAAG
The DNA here is from genome assembly GCA_036782155.1 of Propionibacteriaceae bacterium. GTDB lineage: Bacteria > Actinomycetota > Actinomycetes > Propionibacteriales > Propionibacteriaceae > Fen-668. The sequence continues at coordinate 3,994 of DAIPZP010000056.1, read as the reverse complement.
GCGTCGCCTTGGCGGGGTCCACGGTCAACGACCAATACCTCGCACTGGCCAGGACCGTGCGCCATTACCTCATGGCCCGCTGGCTGGAGACGAAGCGTCACCACCGCCTGGCGAAGTCGAAGACGATCGGCTACCTGTCCGCTGAGTACCTTCTGGGCCGCCAGCTCGGCAACGCCCTCCTGGCCACGGATCTCACCGAGATCGCCGACAAGGCGCTCGCGAGCTGCGGCCTGAACGTCGCCACCCTGCGCGCGCAGGAGGTCGAGCCGGGCCTCGGCAACGGCGGCCTCGGCCGTCTCGCCGCGTGCTTCATCGACTCGCTGGCGACAATGAGCGTTCCCTGTATCGGGTACGGCATCCGCTACGAGTACGGCATCTTCCGCCAGACCTTCGTCGACGGACGCCAGGTCGAGCAGCCGGACACCTGGCTCTCCCTGGGCGGCCCGTGGGAGTTCCCGCACCCGGAATCGGCCGTGCAGGTCGACTTCGGCGGCAACACGGAGACGTACGACGACATGGGCACGCCACGTACCCGCTGGGTGCCGGCGTGGAACGTGCTGGGCATCCCGTACAACTACATGGTCCCCGGCTACCAGAACGGCCGCGTCAACACGCTCCGCTTGTGGAGCGCTCAGGCCACGAAGGCCTTCGACCTCGAGATCTTCAACGCCGGTGACTACGCCGAGGCCGTACGCGCCCAGACCTTCGCCGAGAACATCACCAAGGTGCTGTACCCCGAGGACTCCACGCCGCAGGGCAAGGAGCTGCGGCTGCAGCAGCAGTACTTCTTCGTCGCCTGCTCGATCCGCGACTTCATCGAGCAGATGCTCGAGGAGGACTTCGACCTCCACGACCTGCCCAAGCGGATCATCTTCCAGCTCAACGACACCCACCCCGTGATCGCCGTGCCCGAGCTGATGAGAATCCTCGTCGACGAGAAGATGTACGAGTGGGACGAGGCGTGGGCGATCACCACGCAGTGTTTCGCGTACACCTGCCACACGCTGCTGCCGGAGGCGCTGGAGACGTGGTCGGTGGAGCTGCTCGGCCGGCTGCTGCCGCGCCACCTCGAGATCATCCACAAGATCAACGACAACTTCCTCGCCGAGGTCCGCGCCGAGTTCCCGGACGACGAGCTCCGCGCTCGCCGGATGTCGATCGTCACCGATTACCCGGAGCGCTCCGTACGGATGGCGTACCTCGCCACGGTCGCCGCGACCAAGGTCAACGGCGTCGCCGCGCTCCAGTCGGAGCTGCTCGCCGAGAAGGTCCTGCCCGACTTCTCCACGTACTGGCCGGACAAGTTCACCAACGTCACCAACGGCGTCACGCCCCGGCGGTTCATCCGCCTCGCGAATCCCTCGCTGAGCGAAGTCATCACCGACGCGCTCGGCCCTGGCTGGGTCACGGATCTCGAGCGGTTTGAGGAGCTCGAGCCGTACGCCGAGGACGAGGACTTCCGCAAGGCGTTCCGCGAGTCGAAGGGCAAGAACAAGGTCCGCCTGTACAACCTGCTGCGGGCCCGCGACGGGATCGACCTCCCCGAAGGTCATCTGCTGGACGTCATGGTGAAGCGGCTCCACGAGTACAAGCGGCAGAGCCTCAAGTTGCTGCACATCGTCACCCTGTACGACGGACTCATCTCCGGACGCGTCGACCCTGCGGCGTTCACCCCCCGCACCGTGGTCTTCGGCGCCAAGGCCGCCCCCGGCTACAAGATGGCCAAGGAGACGATCTACCTCATCAACTGTGTCGCCGAGACCATCAACGCCGACAAGCGAGTCCAGGGGCGTCTCAAGGTCGCGTTCCCGGCGAACTACAACGTCACCCTCGCCGAGAAGCTCATCCCGGCGGCCGACCTGTCCGAGCAGATCTCGCTCGCCGGCATGGAGGCGTCCGGTACCGGCAACATGAAGCTCGCGCTCAACGGCGCGCTGACGATCGGTACGGACGACGGCGCGAACATCGAGATCCGCGAGCACGTGGGCGACGAGAACTTCTTCCTGTTCGGCATGACCGAGCCGGAGGTGACGGCGCTCACCGCGGCCGGTTACGAGCCGAGCCACTACTACGAGACGATCCCCGAGCTCAAGAGCGCGATCGACCTCATCTCCTCGGGTGCGTTCTCGGATGGCGACAGGAACGCGTTCGAGATGGTCGTCTCCAACCTGCTCTACCAGGATCGCTTCATGGCGCTGGCCGACTACCAGGCGTACATGGATGCTCAGGCCCGGGTCGAGGAGGCGTACGCCGACGAGGAGGCTTGGACGCGATCAGCCATCCTCAACGTCGCGCGCAGCGGCTTCTTCTCCTCCGACCGTTCGATGAAGGAATACCTCACCCGCATCTGGGGAGCCACGTCCGACCGCTGACACATTCACGACTTCACAGGCAAAACTCCGACCTCACAGGCAAATTTCGCCTGTGAGGTCGCGGGGTGGGGGGAAGCCCGCGGTCGCGGCGTGAGGTCAAGCGCTACGTGGTGGATGCGGCGTAGATCGACGTGATCGACTCCCCGAGCGCCTTGTCGAACTCGTCCGGCGTCATGTCCACTCGCAGGCCCTCGGTCAGCGCGCGGGAGAAGCTCGCGATCAGGCCGGGGTTGCGGGCCAGCCGGGTGTTGGCCTCCTCGCGGGTGTAGCCGCCCGACAGCGCCACCACCCGTACGACCTGAGGGTGCTCGATGAGCGGCGTGTAGAAGCCGTCGATGTCCGGGATGGTCAGCTTGAACATGATCGGTCCGTCGAAGGTGTCGGCGAGCAGGTGCCGGCCGATCTCGTCCATGAGGATCCGCTCGCACTCGCCCTTGTCAGCTGCCTTGATGTCGATCTCGGGCTCGAGGATGGGGACCAGCCCGGTAGCGGCGATCTGTCGGCCCAGCTCGAACTGCTGTGCCACATTGGCCGCGATCCCGTCAGGGTCGGCGGACCGGATGAGCGAGCGCATCTTCGTCCCGAAGATGTGAGCGGCTTTGGCACGCTCGAGCAGCGTGTCGAGGCCGGCGATCGGCTTCATGAGTCGCACCCCCTGAGCCTCGTCGGCGAGCCCCTTGTCGACCTTGAGGAACGGGACGACGTGCTTGGTCTCCCACAGGTAGTCCGCGGCGGGCTGCCCGCCGAACGTGCGGTCCATCGTCATCTCGAACAAGATCGCGCCAAGGATGTGCTCGCCCGTGAAGGACGGGCTGGTGACGATCCGCTCCCTCATGGCATGGACGAGGTCGAACATTTCGGCATCGCCTCCGTACGCGTCCTCGCCGATCCCGTACAGCGCCAATGCCTTGGGGGTGCTGCCGCCACTCTGGTCCAGGGCGGCGATGAACCCGCGCCCGTTCGCCATGTGTTCCATCTGCTGGCTGAACATTGTTCGACCTCCTGGTCGGCCGACGACATCGTCGACTACTTCTCACCATACGCAGAGGCTCCAGGCGGCATTGCCCCTTCGAAGAAGTCCCCCCGGAGGATCGAACTCAGGCGAGGAAGCCCTCGCTCGTGAGCCAGGCGCGGGTGTCGGAGTCGTCGACCCAGAGATGGGCGTGCCAGCCGCGGTTCGAGGCCGTGACGACGTTCTCGATCTTGTCGTCGACGAACCAGAGCGCCTCGCCGGGCAGCCCGAGGGCCTCCTCGACGCGGGCATAGATCTCGGGCGACGGCTTGGCAACGCCCATGAGGCCGGAGAAGAAGTACCGCTCGACGAGGTCGGCCCAGTCGAACGTCGGTGCGGTGTCCGCGAAGCTTCGGGGGGCGTTCGAGAGCACGAAGACCCTTGTGTGGACGGCATTGAGGTCTTCGAGGATGGTCTGCGCACCCTCACGGATCTTCCGCCAGCCGCCGGTGTCGGTGGTCACGAGGTCGGGCAGGATCGCGTCGAGGTCGGGTACGTGCGCGCCATCGATGAGGGGCAGGGCGAGCTCCCAGTACGCGTGGTCGCCGATGCCTTCGTCGTACGCGTGCCGATGAGGTCCCCAGAACCCCTTCTGCACCGCATCGGGCGT
>DAIPZP010000055.1:0-9323 GCA_036782155.1 Propionibacteriaceae bacterium | reverse complement strand
GCCAGCTGATCTACCACCTCCAGGTGCTCATGGTGTCCCTGGACCTCGAGCTCGCCGACGTGTACGAGCGGCTCTGACTTAAGGAGTGACTGTGTCGTCCGATCGCCTGCTCAAGATCGCCGTACCCAACAAGGGGTCTCTGGCTGAGTCCGCCGCGCAGATGCTGCGCGAGGCCGGGTACCGCCAGCGCTGGGACCCCAAGGACCTCGTGCTCACCGACGAGGTCAACGAGGTCGAGTTCTACTACCTGCGGCCGCGCGACATCGCGGTGTACGTGGGGGAGGGCACGCTCGACATCGGCATCACCGGCCGGGACATGCTCCTGGACTCCGAGTCGTCCGCCGACGAGGTCCTGCCGCTCGGTTTCGGCGGTACGAAGTTCCGCTTCGCAGCCCCCGGCGGCGCCACGAGCATCGCGGACCTCGCCGGACGCCGCATCGCCACGTCGTACCCGGGGCTGGTCGCCGCCTACCTCGGCGACAAGGGCGTCGAGGCGCGGCTGATCCACCTTGACGGAGCCGTCGAGAGCGCCATCCGGCTGGGAGTCGCCGACGCGATCGCCGATGTCGTCGAGACCGGCAGCACGCTGCGCAAGGCGGGTCTCGAGGTCTTCGGCGACCCGATCCTGGTCTCCGAGGCCATCCTCATCCGCCGCCGCGGTGGTGACGAACCCGCTGGCATGCAGCAGCTCGTACGCCGTCTGTCGGGCGTGATCGTGGCCCGCGACTACGTGCTCATCGACTACGACATCGACAACGTGCTGCTCGACAAGGGGATCGCTCTCACGCCCGGCCTCGAGGGGCCGACGGTGTCGCCGCTGGCCAAGAAGGGCTGGTCGGCTGTACGGGCCATGGTCCCGCGCCGGAACGCGCAGCCGCTCATGGACAGCCTGTGGGACGTCGGTGCGCGGGCGATCCTCATCACCGACATCGCCGCATGTCGCCTGTGACCCCTGCGTTCGTCGCGTACCCACGCGGGCCGCGGTACGCAGCCATCGGGTTCTCCCTGGTGCTGGTCGTCGGCGCGATCACGGCATTCATCGCGCTGGGCGCCGACGTACGTTCCAAGTTCACCGTGATCCAGGTCATCACCCTGGTGATCTTCCTGATCGTCATGGTCACGTTCATGTTCGCGCTCGGGTTCAGCAGCATCCGCGTCGAGCCGGCGGGACTGTGGTTCCGCAACGGCCTTCGGACCCATGTGCTGCCCTGGTCCGACGTCGGCGAGATCCGGTTCGCCGCCGGAAGTCCGTGGCCGCACGTGGTGCTGCGGGGCGTCAGCGCCGAAGGCGACCACGACACGGTCATGCTGATGGGCATCCAGGGCAGCGACAAGGCGTACGCGCAGGCCCAGTACGAGGCTCTCCTGGTCGCCATCGACGCCGCGCGTCGTGCCGACGCCGGGTCGACCGATGACTGACGCACCCCGCGAAGGCCGCACCCTGAGCCAGCCGAACGCAGCCTTCATCGGCGACCGCGGCGAAGCAGATCCGACCGTACGAGCCTTGATCGTGGATGCGGGCGGAGACCCTCCGACCAGCTACCTGCGAGCCGTCGCCGCGCTGTGCGGCACGCGCCTGCTCCTGCCGATCGTCGCCAGCGGCGACGACTCGATGGACGGACCCGATCCCGATCGGCACGCAGAACTCGCCGCGGTCTCCATCGAGGCGGCAGACGGCCGGAGAGCACTGCTGGCGTTCACCGGCATGGACTCCCTCGTCGCGTGGGAGCCGCGTGCCCGTCCCGTACCGGCGACACTCGACGACATCGCGGCCACGGTCATCGAGACCGGTGACGTCGCGTTGCTCGTGGACTCGGCTGGACCCGTACCGTTCGTCATCGGCGACGACCTCATCACTCAGCTCGCGCAGGGCCGCCGCCTCGTCGAGCTCGATGACGGCGGCTTCGGGTGGGCCTACCTCGACCCGAGCGCATGAGGCCTCGTCGGCCCGCGATTTCGCGCCCGTAGGACCCTCCGCATAGACTGAGATGGTTGGCTCGTTGAGGGCCGCGCGGAAGTGGAGGCCTGACCTCCCACCTGACCGCCTTTCGGTGGCAGGTCATCACAGAAGGCGACGCTTCGGCGCACGCCTCGGGTCAGGGTCTTCGCGTACGCGCGGAGGCCCTTCGTCGTGTCGGCGGCCAAACACACTTTGGAGGACACATCAGCACTGAACCGCGCATCAACGACCGCATCCGTGTGGCCGAGGTAAGGCTCGTCGGCCCGAACGGTGAGCAGGTGGGCATCGTCCGCATCGAGGACGCTATCCGTCTTGCCCAGGAGGCCGACCTCGACCTCGTGGAGGTCGCCCCGGGCAACCGGCCGCCGGTGTGCAAGCTCATGGACTACGGCAAGTGGAAGTACGAGAACGCCCAGAAGGCCCGTGAGTCGAGGCGCAACCAGACGAACACCGTGATCAAAGAGATGAAGCTCCGGCCGAAGATCGATGCTCACGACTACGACACCAAGAAGGGCCATGTCACCCGCTTCCTCAAGGGCGGCGACAAGGTCAAGATCACCATCATGTTCCGTGGGCGCGAGCAGTCGAAGCCGGAGCTCGGCTTCAACCTGCTCAAGAAGCTCGCCGAGGACGTCGCCGAGGACGGCATCGTCGAGTCCGCGCCGAAGCAGGACGGACGCAACATGATCATGGTGCTCGCCCCGACCCGCAGGAAGTCCGACGCCCGCGTCGAGCTCCAGGCCGAGAAGGAGCGCCGGACCGCCGAGCGCACCGCGAGCGAAGAGGAAGAGCAGCGCGCTCTGGCTGAGCTTCGCGCCGCACATGCGGCCAAGGCCGAGCCCAAGCGTCGCCGCGGCCCCTCAGACAACATGGATCCAGACATCGACGTGTGAGTCGAGTCCTTTAGCCCGAAAGAAAAGAACGGAGCGGCACATGCCGAAGATGAAGACGCACTCCGGTGCCAAGAAGCGGTTCAAGATCACGGGAACCGGCAAGCTCACGCACCGGTCCGCCGGAAAGCGCCACCTCAACGAGCACAAGTCGTCACGCGCCATGCGTCGCCTCATGCCGGATGCCGCACTGACCGGTGCGGACGCCAAGAAGGTCCGTCGCCTTCTCGGCAAGTGACCCCACCAGACCTCAGCATCAAGGAGTAACTCATGGCACGCGTCAAGCGCGCAGTGAACGCACACAAGAAGCGTCGCGAAGTCCTCGACATGGCGTCCGGCTACCGGGGCCAGCGTTCACGTCTGTACCGCAAGGCGAAGGAGCAGCTGCTCCACTCGCTCGGCTATGCCTACCGTGACCGCCGCGACCGCAAGGGCGACTTCCGCGCCCTGTGGATCCAGCGGATCAACGCGGCCGCCCGCGCCGAAGGAATGACCTACAACCGCTTCATCTCCGGGCTCAAGGCAGCCGGCATCGAGGTGGATCGCAAGATCCTCGCCGAGCTCGCAGTCAGCGACCCGAACGCCTTCTCCGCGCTGGTGAAGGCCGCGAAGGATGCGGCCTCGGCGACGGCAGCCTGACGGACCTCATGACGCGGCGGACGGATTCGTCCGCAGCCACCGAGCCGACCGGACCTGCGTACGCGGGGGCTCTCCGGTCGGCTCGACGGCTGTCGACGCTGAAGGGACGGCGTGCCGCTGAGCAGTTCCTCGCCGAGGGGCCGCAAGCGGTACGAGAAGCGGTCGCGGCTGACCTCGTACAGCGCCTGTTCGTCACGAAGGCAGGCGCCGATCGGCACCCGGATCTCGTGCAGGACGCGGCGAACTCCGGGGCGGTCGTGTCGCTGGTCAGCGACGCAGAGCTCGCGGCGCTCACCGACACGGTGACTCCGCAGGGTCTCGTGGCCGTCTGCCGTACCGTCGAGACGTCCCTCGAGGACGTGATCGCTGCCGCGCCGCGTCTCGTCGTGGTCTGCGCGCAGGTGCGTGATCCGGGCAACGCCGGCACGGTGATCCGCTGCGCCGATGCGTTCGGCGCCGACGCTGTGGTCCTGACCCATGGGTCGGTCGACGCGCACAATCCCAAGACCGTCCGCGCATCTGTGGGAAGCCTGTTCCATCTTCCGGTCGTCGAGGATCTTGACCTCGAAGAGGCGACGGACGCCTTGAAAGCTGCCGGCCTCACGGTCATCGCGGCCGACGGTTCCGGGACCAGCACCCTGCTCGACCTGGACCTCACCGGTCCCATCGCCTGGGTCTTCGGCAACGAGGCATGGGGACTACCCCCAGCCGACCTCGACACGGCAGACATCGTCGCGAAGGTGCCGATGTGGGGTGCCGCCGAGAGCCTCAACCTCTCCACGGCGGCGGCCGTCTGCCTGTACGCGACCGCGGCGGCGCAGCACACGTCCACGCCGGCAATAGAGATGCCGACCACCAGCCCGACTTCCTAGACTCACCAGTCGGAACAGACGAGGGGACACATGTCAGGCCCGAACACGAACTACGACCCGGTCGAGGTCACGCCGCTCGGCGCCGAGGCCGTCCAGGCCATGGTCGACGAGGCGCTCGCCGCGTTCGCCGCGGCCACGACGATGTCCGAGCTCAAGGCCGCACGTCTCGCACACGCGGGGGACAGGTCACCGCTCGCGCTGGCCAACCGTGAGATCGGTGCCCTTCCGCCTGCGGCCCGCAAGGAAGCCGGTGCTCGCGTGGGCAAGGCTCGCGGCGAGATCCAGCAGGCACTCGCGGCGCGTGAGGCTGAGGTCGGCGCCGCCGAGCTCGAGCGGACGCTCGTCGAGGAGCGGGTCGATGTCACGGTTCCGGTCGACGTCGTCCCCGTCGGCGCCGTACATCCCATCACCGCGCTCATGGATGCCCTCGGTGACGTCTTCGTCTCGATGGGTTGGGAGATCGCGGAAGGGCCGGAGGCCGAGGCAGCCTGGCTGAACTTCGACGCCCTGAACATCGGCCCGGACCACCCGGCCCGCGGCACCACCGACACGCTGTTCGTGGGCGACATGGACAGCAACGTCGTGCTCCGTACGCACACGTCGCCGGTTCAGGCCCGGTCCATGCTCGACCGGCCGCTGCCTATCTATGTGGTCTGCCCCGGCAAGGTCTACCGCGCCGACGAGTTCGACGCCACGCACGTACCGGTCTTCCATCAGATCGAGGGCCTTGTCGTCGACAAGGGCATCTCGATGGCCCACCTCGTCGGCACCCTGCAGCACCTCGCGAAGGTGGTGTTCGGCGACATCAGCACCCGGATCCGCCCCAACTACTTCCCGTTCACCGAGCCGAGCGCCGAGCTCGACCTCGAGTGCTTCGTCTGCCACGGCGCGAGCGTCAACGACCCGGCCAACCCGTGCCGTACGTGCTCGAGCGAAGGCTGGATCGAGTGGGGCGGCTGCGGCGTCGTCAACCCGCGCGTCTTGACGGCCTGCGGCATCGACGCGGACGTGTACTCGGGGTTCGCCTTCGGCATGGGCGTCGAGCGGAGCCTGATGTTCCGCAACAACGCGGCCGACATGCGGGACATGGTCGAGGGCGACGTGCGGTTCAGCCGCTCGCTGGTAGGAGGAGCGCGATGAGGGCACCGGTGTCATGGGTACGCGAGTACGTGTCGGTGCCGGACGGAGTCACCGGACGTGAGATCGGCGACGCGCTCATCCGTGCCGGGCTTGAGGTCGAGGGCGTCGAGCCGGCGACCGAGATCACCGGCCCGCTGACCGTGGGCCGCGTGCTGAGCTACGTCGACGAGCCCCAGAAGAACGGCAAGACGATCAGGTGGTGCCGCGTCGACGTCGGCCCGCACAACGCGGGCGCCAGCGAGCCTGACGAGAAGGGTGGCTCACGCGGCATCGTCTGCGGCGCGCACAACTTCGCCGCCGGTGACCTCGTCGTCGTCGCGCTGCCGGGCACGATGCTGCCGGGCGGCTTCCTCCTCACCGCCCGCAAGACGTACGGCCATATCTCCGACGGCATGATCTGTGCGGTCGACGAGCTGGGCATCGGCACCGACCACACGGGCATCCTCGTGCTGGCTCCGGATTCGGCCTCGCCCGGCGACGACGCCATCGCGCTGCTCGGGCTGTCCGACGAGGTGCTCGACATCGCGGTGACCGCGGACATGGGCTACTGCCTGTCCGTACGTGGGCTTGCCCGCGAGACCGCCCAAGCCTTCGGTACTCCCTTCACCGACCCGGTCGCGCTCGTGACTCCGCCGTCTCGCGCCGACGGCTTCCCTGTGCGTTCGGACACCGAGCACTGCCCGCTGTTCGTCGCCGTCTCGGTGACCGGTGTCGACCCGAGCCGGCCGAGCCCGGACTGGATGGCGAGCCGGCTGAGGATGTCGGGCATGCGCTCCGTCTCGCTGTCGGTCGACATCACCAACTACGTGATGCTCGAGACCGGCCAACCCCTCCACGCGTACGACGCGGACCGTCTCGCAGGCGGCATCGTCGTGCGCGAAGCGGTCGCGGGGGAGCGGCTCACCACGCTCGACGATGTGAGCCGCGTCCTCAGCCCCGAGGATCTCGTCATCACCGACGACTCGGGCGTCATCGGCCTTGCGGGCGTCATGGGTGGCCAGACGACCGAACTGAAGGCGTCGACGACCAACATCGTCATCGAGGCGGCGTCGTTCGACCCGGTACGCATCAGCCGTACTGCTCGTCGGCACAAGCTGCCCAGTGAGGCGTCCCGCCGCTTCGAGCGCTGGGTCGATCCGGGGGCGGCCTATTCCGCCGCACATCGCGTCGCCGACCTGCTCATCGAGCTAGCGGGCGGAACGGTCAGACCGGACGAGACCGTATACGGGACCGTGCCGGCCATGCCGGTACAGACGATCCGCGACAGCCTGCCCGCCGACGTGCTCGGCGCCCCGGTTTCGGCGGAGCGCGTCGTCGAGATCCTGCGCGGATCCGGTGTGGACGTGACCGTGGACGGCGACACGCTCACCTGCGTGCCGCCGACGTGGCGCCCTGACCTTGGCGATCCGTACGACTATGTCGAGGAGGTCGGCAACAAGATCGGTCTCGACTCGATCGTGCCGATCCTGCCGCGAGCCACCGGTGGGCGTGGCCTGACGTCGAAGCAGAAGGCCCGTCGCGCGCTGAGCGCGGCGCTCCCGGCCGCTGGCTTCGTCGAGGTCATCCAGTTCCCGTTCCTGGCCGAGGGCGACCTCGACAAGCTGGGCGTCGGGCCCGATGACGAGCGTCGCAAGGTCGTACGCGTCGCCAACCCGCTCGCGGAGACGTCGCCTTACCTGCGTACGACGATGCTGCCGGGGCTCTTCGGAGCCGTCGCCCGCAACATGTCGCGCGGGCAGTCGGACCTGGCTCTGTACGAGGTGGGCACCATCTTCCGCGGCCCGCTGGGCGCGGCCCCGATGCCGTCGGTGGCGAAGCGGCCGTCGGACGAGGAGCTCGCGGCCATCTACGCGGCGCTGCCGCAGCAGCCCATGTCCGTGGCGTGCGTCCTGACGGGCGACTGGCTGCCGGCCAGCGGCGCAACGCCCGCCGTGGCAGCAGGCTGGGAGCAGGCGATCGCGTTCGCTGAGACCGTGGCACGGGCGCTCGGGGTACGACTCGAGCGCACCGCGGACGCGTACGCCCCGTTCCACCCGGGCCGCTGCGCCAGCATGTCGGTGGGAGACGTGACGGTCGGCCATGCCGGGGAGCTTCATCCGTCCGTATGCCAGGCGTACGGTCTGGCGCCACGCACCGCGGCCGCCGAGCTCTCGTTCGACGCCCTCTGCGACCTCGTACCGGGCCCTGGATCCATCACGCCCGTCTCGTCCTGGCCAGTGGCGAAGGAGGACGTCGCGCTGATCGTCGACACGTCCGTCCAAGCCGCCGACGTCGAGGCGGCGCTCCGCGAGGGGGCAGGTGACCTGCTCGAGGACGTACGGCTCTTCGACGTGTACGTCTCCGACGCGATCGGAGAGGGCAAGAAGTCGCTCGCGTACGCGCTGCGCGTGCGGGCGACGGACCGTACCCTCACCGAGGCTGAGGCGGCCGCAGTCCGTGACGCCGCTGTCGCGGCAGCGAAGGAGCGCTTCGGCGCTGTGCAGCGCATTGCCTGACTGATACCTCGATCTGCGAGGTATGATACCTAGCAGATCAATGTATGGAGGGCACGTGCGCATCGACAAAGACCTGGTCGCCGCCTCAGCGACCCCGCTGGTGCTGGGGATCCTCTCCGAGGGAGAGCTGTACGGGTACGCGATCCTGAAGCGGGTCGCCGAGCTGTCCGGCGGCCGCATGGAGTGGACCGACGGCATGCTGTACCCACTGCTGCACCGGCTGGAGCGCCTGGGCTATGTGTCGTCATCGTGGGGCACGTCAGATGCCGGCCGTCGACGCAAGCACTACTGCCTGACAGCAGCCGGTCGCGAGTTGTTGAGCGAGCGACAGGAGCAATGGACGGTCGTCGCCGACGCCCTGCGACAGGTCTGGCAGACGGCTCAACGGCCCATCCTGGCCGACGGGATGGCCTGATGACCCCGCAGGCGGAGCTCGAGGACCAGATCGACACGTGGCGCGGCTATGTGCAGCGGCGCCAGGCGATCTCACTGTCCGACGTCGACGAGCTGGAGGACCACCTCCGCGCACAGGTCGCCGATCTACAGGCCATAGGGCTCGACGACGGCGAAGCCTTCCTCATCGCCATCACCCGCCTCGGCAACCTTGACGCCGTCTCGCGCGAGTTCGCGCGGGAGCATTCCGAGAGGCTCTGGAAGCAGCTGGCCCTCGTGCCGGCTGACCCCGACTCGGGCGCCGGCCACGCGTGGCACGAGCTGGCCGTCGTCCTGGCGCTCGCGGTCGGCGCGGGCGCCGCACTCAAGGCCGGAGGCACCTGGATCCACGGGTCGGCGGCGTTCGCCCGTAACGCGGGGTTGCTCGTGATGCCGTTCGTCGCGGCCTACTTCGTCTGGCGTCGCCGGGTGTCCACGCGTGTGATCGTCGCGCTGCTGATTGCCTTCGCCGCGCTGGCCACGGTGCTCAACGTCTACCCGTACGCCTCTGGAGGATCCACCGGCACCCTGGCGGCCCTGCACGCACCGGTGATCGGGTGGCTCGTCGTCGGTGTCGCCTACGTGGCAGGTCGGTGGCGGTCCGACGCCAGGCGCATGGACTTCGCCCGATTCACCGGCGAGCTGGCGATCTACTTCGCGCTGCTCGCGATGGGAGGCGGAGTCCTCGTCGGCCTGACGTCCGGCGTGCTGAGCATGATCGGCACCGACGTGCAGCCTGTCATGCAGGACTGGGTGCTGCCGTTCGCGGTGCCCGGTGCGCTCGTCGTGGCCGCATGGCTCGTCGAGGCGAAGAAGAACGTCGTCGAGAACATCGCACCCGTCCTGACCAAGATCTTCACGCCGCTGACGATCGTCATGCTCCTCACGGTGCTGG
>DAIPZP010000054.1:0-9414 GCA_036782155.1 Propionibacteriaceae bacterium | reverse complement strand
CATTCCGGGTCGTCGGGCGCGACGCCATCGGCCGCCCGGCCCAGCGCATCAGCCAACTGGGTGAGGCGCTGCCGGACCCTCGACCGCAGCTCCCTGGTCGACGCGCTCGAGAACGTGATGACCATGAGCTGGTCGAGGCTGACGACGCCTTCGGCGATCGCCCGCGCGGCGAGGGTGGCGACCGCGTGCGTCTTTCCGGTGCCGGCGCTGGCCTGGAGGACGACCGTCTGGCCGAGGGGGAGTGGCCCTCCGAGATCGAAGGCGGTCATCGGAGCGACTCCAGCAACGGTCCGTACGTCTCCTGCGCCAGCAGCCGCAGCCCGCCATGGGACGCCGCCGCGCTCTCGACGGCGGCGAGATCCTCGAAGAACAGCAGCCACGTGGCGTCGACGTCGAAGCCCCACAGCTTCCGCAGCCGCTCGTCATCGACGAGGCCGTGGGGATCAGCGAGCTCGTAGCCGACCCGTGGCGGCAGGGGAAGGGGCTGGTCCCAACCGTCGAGCATCAGCCCGACGAGATGGTCGAGCTGCGCGGTTGCAGCCTCCGCCTGCACCGAGGACACCGTCGCCACGCGCCGCGCCGAGCACACGACGGACTTCCAGTCGCCCGGCTTCGCGGCACTGAGAAGGAGCAGCCGGAGCCACGGTTCCACGAGCCGCTTGTCGGAAGGCTTGGAGGTCGTTGCCTCAACCACTGTCTGCCCACGCACAGGGACGCGGCCGGTGATCCGGAGGCCACTGGGCAGGTCAACGGAGAGATCGAGGTGTTCGAGAGGGCTGGACAGGTACGGACGGAGGTTGTCGAGCACGTCGCCGACCCGGGAGGTGGCTGTCTTCAGGGCCTCGTTGCCACGGGCGTTCGGAGGGAGGTTTCCGCGCCGGATCTCCGCCTGGACGATCATGTCCGGAGGGTGGCCGGCCACGGCGAGCTGCAGCAGCCGGTTCTCCAGGTCCCATGACCCGAGGGAGTCGAGCTGGACGGGAATCTCGGTCGGCGCGGCCCTGCGTCCCTCTTCGGCGTCAGCGTCGATCTCGCTCCGCGTGATCCCGTACCAGGAGCCCACCCTGCGCCTCAGGAACTCCCGCGCAGGGTGCCGGAGGAAGTTGATCACCTCGGTCAGCGTCACGACGGTCGGCCGTTCGACGGGAGCGACACCGACGGTGTCGAAGCGGTCGGAAACGGTGAGGCGAGGGGCGGTCAGGAGGGCGCGCCGCGCGTCCACCGCGCACCTGTCGTAGGTGGGCTCGGCGTCGACCTCGTACGGCTGCAGCGCATGCTCGACGACGACCGACTCCCTGCCTACCCCCAACCCGCGCACGGCATCCAGCAGGTCGATGATCGGGGCCGACAACGGGAGCGGCTCGTTGGTGCGCTGGTCGCGGCCGGCGCCGACGATGACGAACGCGTCCTGGGCCGCCATGAGGGCGTCGAGGAAGAGCTGCCTGTCGTCGAGCGAGGAATGGGGGTCCTCGGGGTTCGCCGCGCGCTCGAGCAGATCGTCACCCGAGCGGTGCGAGGCGCGGGGGAAGGATGCCTCGTCGAGGCCGACGAGACAGACGACCCGGTGCGGTACGTGGCGCAGAGCCTCCAACGTCGTCACGGTGAGGTTGCCCGTGAGCAGCGTCGACCGAGGCGGGTGGGCGCTCAGCCAGTCGGCAACGAGGTGTCGCATGTCGCCGAGCCCGATCATCGGCGCGTCCGGACCGGAAGCCGTCGCCAGCTCGCTGAGGAGCACCTGGGCGTGGCCGAGCTGCCATGCGTCGTCGGTGGACACGTCGACCAGCCGGGCGAGCAGCTCCCGGAACCGCGCCACCCACTCGGCGGGCGTGGCCGGCTCGCTGAAGGACGTGACCGCCTGCCTGACCACCGAGAAGATCTCGGAGACGGCCCCGATCAGCTCGAGGTCACTGGAGTCGACCATGTCGAGGGGGAGTACAGCCGACACGTACGTGAGGTCTCGTTCCGAGACGGCCACCCCGAGCACGAGCCGGTTCAGCCCGGCCAGCCAGGTGTTCTGGTTGATGCCTTCCAACCCGAAGGCGGTTCTGGAGGCCGGGTCGATGCCCCAGCGGACGCCGGCGCGTTCCAGCAGCTCGCCGAGCGTCTCGAGTCGCTCGTCGTCGAACCGAAACCGGCGCGCGACGGGCGGGCAGGCGCACAGGGCGAGAAGGTCGCCGAGCTGGGCGCGCGAGGTGGCGAGGCCGAGCAGACGCCAGAGGACGTCGAGCACGGGGTTCGTCCGGGCGGCTGACGGGTCGGTGACGCGCACCCGGAGCGTGCTGACCGGATGGGCGTTCGAGCCGAGGCCCTCCGCGTCGAGCATGCACAGGGCTCGTACGAGTGGAGCCACGTCCTCGAGCTGCGGCGTGCAGACGACCACATCGCGCGGCTCGAGGTCTCGGTGGGTCTCGAAGAGGTCGCAGAGGACGTCGCGCAGCACCTCGATCTGCCGGTCGACGCCGTGGCTGAGGTGGATCCGGATGGAGCGGTCATCGACTGGCGGCGAGGTGGACGTCACCGCCTCGGTCCGGATCTGATCCTGAAGCCGCGCCAGGAGCGAACCTCTCGACGTCGGGGGAGCGGTGACGGGGTCGGGTTCGGCATCCCTTGTCACGGCCCGTAGCGCGGCGTTGCCCGCCACCCCCAGCCGTCGCATGAGGAGGTGATCGCCCGAGACGGACGCCGCGGGCCACCACACGGTGACGTCACGGCCGGCGCCGAGGGCGGACAGCAACGTGCGCTCGGAAGGTGCCAGCCGCTGCGGCGCCCAGAGAGAGAGTCGACCCGGTAGAGCGCTCAGACTCGGGTCGGCGCGCAGCCGTTCGGCAGCGTCTGTGGCGCGCGCCCACGGCGTGGGCTTGCCGACCAGGCCGACGAGAATCTCCCATAGGCGGTTCTGCCAGGCATCGCTGCCGGTTCCTGAAGCGGTGAGCAGCTCGGGCCGCCACCGCGCGTAGCGGCTGAACAGCTCGCAGAAGCGCCGCGCCGCTCCGTACCGTCGGCCTGGCCGCTCGATGTCGGAGATGTGTACGGCGACGTCGCGGAACCACTGCTCCGGCGCAGCGATGTCGAAGGCTCGCAGCATCGTCCAGGCGAGGCGATCGGTCGCCCACGGGTCATCGTCGGGCCCGATGCCCAGCACCTCACGCTCGAGGTCTTCGAACAGACGTCTCGGCGTGGGGAGCTCGATCCGTGCGGACACACCGTCGGTGCCGTCCGGGCCCGCGCCCAGCACCGTACCCAGCCGTTGCATGAGCCAGCGCCCCTGCCCTGGCGTCGGCACGGCGATGACATCGGCCTCGAAGGGGTCTTCGCGTGGATGGGCCAGCTCGGTGGCGAGGGCAGCGACGAGGGCATCGGGGCGATCGCCCACACGTACCCTCACCCCGCTCACGGGCTCACCCTAGAGGGGGCCTCGGACAGAAACCGGCGCCGCCCGTCGAAGTCTCAGCTGGCCACGGCCTCGAGGTGTCGCTGGACCTCGCGCGCGCTGGGGTTGGTCAGCGTCGAACCGTCGTCGAACAGCAGCGTGGGTACGGTGCGATTGCCCGAGTTCGCGTGCTCGACGAGCTCAGCACCATCGGGATCCTGCTCGATGTCCACCTCGGTGTACTCGATGCCGGTGCGGTCGAGCTGGGACTTGAGCCTTCGGCAGTACCCGCACCAGGTCGTGGTGAACATCATCAGCGCCATGGAAAAGGAAACCCGGGGCGTCATGCGCCTATTCCGAACCTTGCCCCCGTGACCGGCGTTCAGCACTGTCACTGTCGCGTGGCACAGTGTCCGCCATGGCTGCTCCGCACCCCGACGAGATCCTTCGGGGACTCGACCCCGAGCAGCTCGAGGTCGCCACCAGCCTGGGCGAGCCTGTCGTGGTGATCGCAGGTGCCGGTACAGGCAAGACGCGAGCTATCACGCACCGCATCGCGTACGGCGCCCTCACGGGTGCCCTCGATCCCAGCTCGACGCTGGCGGTGACGTTCACCACGCGGGCAGCGGGGGAGCTGCGGGGACGGCTCGCGACGCTCGGCGTCAACGGTGTGCAAGCCCGTACGTTCCACTCGGCCGCCCTGCGACAGGCCAAGTACTTCTGGCCGAAGGCGTACGGAACCGCGTTGCCCCAGGTCACGGAGGGACGCTTCTCGGTGGTCGCGGAGGCGGCGCGACGCCTGGGACTGCCGACGGACACCTCGGTGATCCGCGACGTGTCCGGCGAGGTGTCGTGGGCCAAGGTGAGCAACGTCGAGCCGGAGTCGTACGCGGCGCTCGCCAAGGCATCAGGCCGCTCCGTCGCGGGCATCGAGCCGGACGCGGTGGGCCGGCTGCTCGTCACGTACGACAACCTCAACCGCGACCGCGGCCGGATCGACTTCGACGACATCCTGCTCTGTGCGGTCGCGCTGCTCAGCGACCACGAGGACGTCGCGGCGCAGGTGCGGCGGACGTACCAACACCTCGTCGTCGACGAGTACCAGGACGTGAGCCCGGTCCAGCAGCGGCTGGTCGACCTGTGGCTCGGGCCGAACCAGGATGTGTGCGTCGTGGGTGACCCGGCCCAGACGATCCACACGTTCGCCGGCGCCCGGGCGGAGTACCTGCTCAGCTTCGCGTCTCGCCACCCTGGCGCGCGCAAGGTCGAGCTCGTCCGCGACTACCGGTCGACGCCAGAGGTCGTCGAGGTCGCGAACCGAGTCCTGGCAGGCTCGGGCCAGCGGCACGTGACGCTGCGTGCCCAGCGTCCGTCGGGAGCCTCGCCCGTGTTCGAGTCGGCGTCGGACGAGGCAGCCGAGGCAGCCGCGGTCGCCCGGTGGCTGAAGGGCCTGCGCGCGGACGGCGTCGACTGGCGCGAGATGGCCGTGCTGTACCGGATCAATGCGCATTCACCGGCCTACGAGGCGGCATTCGCCGACGCCGGCATCCCGTACCAGGTGCGCAACGCGGAGCGCTTCTACGACCGTCCCGAGGTGAAGCAGGCGCTGGGCGCGCTCGCCGCCACCGGGCGGACGAAGGGCAGCGAGCCCGGGTTCGAGCAGGTGCTCGTGGTGCTCGGCGCCCTCGGCTGGACGGAGAAGCCGCCGTCGACCGGCGGTCAGGTGCGGGAACGCTGGGAATCACAGAACGCGCTGGTCGACCTTGCGGCCGGCCTCGCGGCAGATGGCCCAACGCTCACCGACCTCGTGGCCGAGCTGCAACGCCGTGCGACCGTGCAGCACGCGCCCTCGGGCGCCGGGGTGACGCTGACGACGCTCCACGGCGCCAAGGGGCTGGAGTGGGACGCGGTGGCGCTCGTGGGAATCCACGAGGGAGGCGTGCCGTTCGTGCTCGCCGAGACGGACGCGCAGATCGCGGAGGAGCGGCGGTTGCTGTACGTGGGGGTGACGCGTGCGCGGGAGCACTTGCGAATCTCCTGGTCCGGGGGTCGCGGACGTGACAGGCGCCCGTCTCGGTTCCTCGCGGCGGCCATGCCAACGTCGGCCGCACCTGTGCGTCAGCGTCGGCGACCGGTCACCAAGGAGACCGTGCCCACGATGTGCCGCGTCTGCGGGAAGGGCCTGCACGCTCCGGCGGAGCGCATGCTCGGACGGCACGAGGACTGCCCATCTCGGTACGACGAGGACCTGCTCGCCGCCCTGCACACCTGGCGCACCCGGGCCGCGGAAAGTGCTGGTCTTCCCGAGTTCTGCATCTTCACCGACTCCGCACTCATCGCCATCGCGGAGTCGTGCCCCCGCAACGCCGATCAGCTCGCGGAGGTCTCCGGCGTCGGCCCGGCGAAGATCCGAAAGCACGGTGCCGACGTCCTCGCCCTCCTCGCTGCGGGCACTCCCGGCCCCGACGCCTCCTGATCCATGGCTGTACGGCCACGCATCCAACTCCCGCGCGGCGACTCCGAAACTTCCGCGGAAATCAGTTGCACATCCGTGGGAGACCTCTCTACGCTCTCAGGAGGCCGCCATCGGGTGGCGACCCTTGTCTGCGGAAGGAGAACGCGATGCTGACCCTCATGTGCTCGACGGCGACGACCCAGTCGCGTCCGTTCTTCGTGCTCTCCGCGATCGATATCAATCCGGCCAAGCCGAGCAACAACGCGACGACGAGCTTCAAGCGTCACGCCGCCGACTACGGCACCGGAACCGATCTGGCCCCTGGGGGCGCCCTGTGATGGCATGACCATCAAGGCGCAAACCAGGCCGTGAAACCCAGATCACCGGGATTCACGGCCTTCGTGCTTCCCGGGACAGACCACCAAGCAACCGCCACCCAGGAAGTACCGACCATGACTCTTCTTCTCGAACTGATGGCCCCCTTCGAAACGCACGACACCATGCCCTGTACCGACGAGGCCCCGGAGTTGTTCTTCGCCGAGTCCCCTTCGGACATCGAGCTCGCCAAGCTGATCTGCGGCCCCTGCCCTCTTCAGCGGGAGTGCCTGGCCAGTGCGCTGGAGAGGCGCGAACCGCACGGTGTGTGGGGCGGCCAGCTCTTCATCGCAGGCGAGATCGTGGCTCGCAAGAGGCCGCGAGGTCGTCCACGCAAGATCGTCGAACCCGAACCGGCGATCGAGCTGCCGACGCGTGAAGTCGCCGCCGCGTGAGCCCGAACAGCAGACCCGGACCAGTACGAACTGGTCCGGGTCTTGCTTTGTCCGGGGTCAGCGTGCCGCGAAACCAGGCAGGTACTCGGTGAGCACGTCAGCGAACCGTGCCCGCACGTCGAGCTGCGACAGCACGGCGATGCCGCCCATCCACACCCGGTGGATCAGCGCGTACACCGGCGGGACGTTGAGCTTGGTCATGACCGTGTCGCTGGTGCGGCTCTCGGACATGAGGCGCTCGTACTGACCCCGCATCCAGTCGCGGGTGAAGTGGAACTCCTCGGCCCGGGCGGGCTCCACGAAGGGGCCGAGGTAGGCGAGCAGGTCCTGAGGGTTCACGTCGCCCACCAGCAGACCCTCGCCACGTAGCCCGGCCACCACGTCCTCGGCACTGCCGTACAGGGCGGTCCGGATGAGGCGGCCCATCGGTTCCGGCAGCCCGTCCGGCAGCTTGGCCACGAGCCCCCAGTCGACGATCCCCAGACGACCGTCGCCCAGCACCAGGAAGTTTCCAGGGTGCGGGTCAGCATGGAGTACGCCCGCGCGGTGCGGCGCGGAGAACAGGAACCGTACGTACGACAGGCCGACCGCGTTCCGGCGTTCCTCGTCCCAGTCAGCCACGTCGTTGAGCTTTGACCCGTCGAGCCACTGGCTGACGAGTACGCGCGGGGTGGCGGTCAGAACGCTCGGTACGACGAACTCGGAGTCGCCCGCGAACGCGGTCGCCGCTGTCGTCTGGTGCTCGGCCTCCAAGAGGTAGTCGACCTCCTCCCGGATCCGCTCGGCGATCTCGGCGGTCAAGGCCTTCATGTCGATGCTGCCCGTCAGCGGGGCCATCACCGACGCAAGCCGGCCGATCTGCGCGAGATCGCTCTCGAGGGCCGCGTCGGCGCCCGGGTACTGGATCTTCACCGCCACGGGTTCGCCAGTGGCGGCCCAGGTCGCACGGTGCACCTGACCGATCGAGGCTGCCGCGGCCGGCCGCCGTCCGAACTCCCCGAAGAGTGAGCGCCAGTTCTGGCCCAGCTCCTTCTCGAGCACCGCCTCCAGCCTCGACACCGGCATCGGGGGAGCGGAGTCCTGCAGGCGACGGAGCTGCTCCCGGTACGGGCCGGCGATGTCGTCGGGAAGCGCAGCCTCGAACATGCTGAGGGCCTGGCCGAACTTCATCGCGCCCCCCTTGAGCTCTCCGAGCACGCGGAACACCTGGGCCGCTGCCTGTTGGCGCAGGTCGTTCTGGACGGTCTCGGCGCTCTGTCCCATGAGGCGGCGTCCGAATCCGACCGTGGCGCGTCCGGCGTAGCCCAGTGGCAAGCCGAGCATCTTGGCCCCCCGTGCGAAGCCGGAGGTCGGCACGCGGTCGTGCTCGACTGCTTCGCTGTCTCCTGGCTCGCCGGTCATGCCCCCATTCTGTCCGCCAGCGACAACCCGCCCAACACGCATCCTGGGGCATGACACGAACAGTGGGGGTGCTGGGGCCATACCCGCAGCGTGGTACGGCCGGTGTCGCTGGCCAGCGTGAGGGTACGCGAGCGCAGCTCGCCCGCCTCTCCGTTCAGGAACGCCACGATCTGAGCGAGCCCCAGGGCCGTGACCCACGCATCGAGGACCGGGTCGTCGGGCGCTGGACGGTGAGCGAGCTGGGCCGCCAGGCGAGGCCAGACAGGATCCGCCTCTGCCCGCCAGAGATCCGCACAGCGTAGGCAGGACGTCTCGGGTGGTACGACGAGTGGCCCAGCAACCGCCGTGCCAGGTCTCGTTCTCAGCACGATGTACGGCTCGCGACCGCGCGCCAACGCATCGGTAAGGCTTCGCTCCGGCTCGCACGTGCCGGTGCACACGACGGTGAGTGCCACGTCGTCGCCCGTGTCTATCTTCGCCCGGCGGCCCTGCCGGCCG
Organism: Propionibacteriaceae bacterium; assembly: GCA_036782155.1. Lineage (GTDB taxonomy): Bacteria > Actinomycetota > Actinomycetes > Propionibacteriales > Propionibacteriaceae > Fen-668. The sequence goes on along the minus strand of DAIPZP010000054.1, from coordinate 920 downwards.
GGTGAGCGACGGAGGTGGCCCACGAGACGTTCGGCAGCGGTTAGCCGCGTGCCAGCACTTGGCGCAGGGTCCCTGACGTGGATGCTGTGACCCAAGTCGAGAAGCGCAGACGCGATCCGTCCGGCCACCCGACCGCTGCCCATGACGCGGATCGGTGTCGCTGCCGCCGGTTCGGCGAGTCGGCCGTGCTCGTCGAGCCGAGCGAGGAGCCACTCGCGCCAGGCGACGTCCGTCGGTTCGTGGGGCGGCTCTCGGTCAGGGTGGGTCAGGGAGCGGAGCAGCGTGTCGGTCAGGCGCGGTACAGGCCCCATCACCAGCACGTCGTCATCGATGCCGACCTGCAAGGTCGTCGAGTCACGCCAGACGGGGACCATGTCCCCACGAGTTCGGCGGGCACGAGATGGGGGTGGGGGGAGCGGCATGACTCATGCTGGCGCGCAGCACACCAGTGGGGGAAGGCGTGCCACGCACGCGCCAACACCGGGCCGCGATGGACAACACCAGAAAAACGGCGGGGACGAGACCGTGAGGTCCCGCCCCCTGACGCTTTACGTCCGGATCAGTTCTTGCCCAGGATCCGGTTGAGGTTGGTGCCACACACGGGGCACTTGCCCTTGGCCATGCGGGTGCCGTTCTCGCTGACCACGATGTTGCCGGTCGCCTCGCGCTTCGCCTTGCACTTCACGCAGTAAAACTCACCCGTATAGGTCTTGTCGGCCACAGTTCCTCCTTGTCCGCGACGTCGATCTGGGGTGACCGCCGTCGTGTTTCCTGGCGGCGACTCTACGGGGGGTTGGCCCTGAGCGCACGTGGACGCGCCAGATTTGCTCTCGTAACTGGCCTCGCAGGCCATTTTGGGGCATAAAAACAGGGTTCTCGATCGAACCGTTTGCCTTCCCCTGCGAACGGACGACCTGAGA
>DAIPZP010000053.1:0-9442 GCA_036782155.1 Propionibacteriaceae bacterium | reverse complement strand
AGGTTGCCCGAGCGGCCAAAGGGAGCGGTCTGTAAAACCGTCGGCTCAGCCTACGTAGGTTCGAACCCTACACCTGCCACCACCTCGGCCCGAGACCTCGATGGTCCCGGGCCGTCGGTGTTCGCAGGGCCTGCCGGAGCACCTCTGGCACCGCCTGCGAGGCCCTGGTCATACCGATTCGCGGGTGGGGAGGGGGGTCGTGTATGTTGGTCCGGCGGCTGGCCCCTATAGCTCAGTCGGCAGAGCGTCTCCATGGTAAGGAGAAGGTCTGCGGTTCGATTCCGCATGGGGGCTCCACGGCGGGATAGCTCAGACGGTAGAGCAAACGGCTCATAATCGTTAGGTCACGGGTTCAAGTCCCGTTCCCGCTACACACTGGTACGGCACAACACCGAGGGATGAACATGGCCAAGAAGGGCTCCGAGATCCGGCCCAAGATCACGCTCGCGTGCAGCAACTGCAAGGAGCGCAACTACATCACCAAGAAGAACCGGCGCAACGACCCGGATCGTCTGGAGATCAAGAAGTTCTGCCCGCGCTGCGGCACCCACCAGGCTCACCGCGAAACCCGCTGAGCCCACACGCAACGACGGCCGGATCCCTGAGGGGTCCGGCCGTTTGCGCTGTCCTGGCCGAAGACCTAGGACACGAGTACGGGTGTCGGCTGGCTGCCGCTCAGGCCCACCTGCCACAGGGCCGTGACGCTGAAGGGGAACGTGACGTCCCGAGGTGTGGTGCCGACCATGACCTTCACGTCCAGCTGCCACGTGGCCACGTACGTCACCGTGACTGTCGAGAGCCGTAGCTCCGAGTCCGAGATCGTCATCGACTCGTTCTTCGCCGTGTAGACGATCGTGTCGCTCACCGCGGGCTCGTTGCGGTTCGGCTCGATGTTCTGGGGGCATCCGTCCGGCTGCAGCTCCTTCTTCGCGAGGCACTGGGTGACCGCGGTCCGGACCGCCGCCAGCGCCGCCTGACGCCCCTTCTCCGTCAGCTCCAGCTTGACCGCGCCGATGATCGGCGCCTCGTCCGAGCTTCGGACGACGAGTGCGCTCGGTGTGGCGTAGTCGATGAACGTGTTGTTCGTCGACAGCTCGTACGTCCCCGGGAAGGCCGGCAGGCTCTCGACGGTATCGGGCACCTTCTGGCCGTTGATGTACAACGGGATCCCCGCCGCCCGGAGAGACCCCACGCCGATGCGCCCAGGATCGTCGCGGATCACCCACTGGCCCTCGGAGAAGGCGGTGGTGAAGGCGGTCGAGACCCGGACGTCACCGATCGTGTACGTGGCCTCCACCCGCTGGGTGCCGTTGATGCTGCTCGACCCGGCTTTCACGGCCACCACGGTGATGGGGCTCTGTTCGATGCTCTTCCGAAGGACCGCGTCGGTGAGGAGCAGCGGGTCGGCCGGTGCGGTCGACAGGTACGACATGGCCTTGCTCGCATCCGCCTCCGAGATGGCCGAGAGGTAGGCCCCGACGACCGCGTCGGCTGAGGTCGGCACCTGACCGGTGAGCACAGCGAGCGTCAGACCAAGTCGACCCGTCTGGCTGACGATCGCGGCGGAGATGAGAACCATGGCGAGGGCCAGCGCGAGCCCTGTGGTGAACGGGGCCCACGGGGCGACCCGGACGTGGACGACGTCGTGGCTGACTGGACTAGCGGGCGGCCAGAGGCGACCGCTGGCGAGAAGAGGCTCCGCGAGGGAGGTAGACACAGGCTCGAGATCGTCGTCCTCAAGCGGCTCCGACTCAGTGTGGACTGGAGCGATCCCGGCCACAGCGGGGTCTCCGACTGCCTCGCGCTCGCCAATGGTCACCCCGCGGGGCCAGGCGCTCTCGCCGATGACCTTCTCGCGCCACGACGTGGGCTCGGCAGGCGTCATCGCTCCGAGCGCACCCCAGTCGACCTCCTCCGCGGCGGGCTCGTCGTCGCTGATCTCGCCGGGCTGCCACGAGTCCCAGTCGAACTGCTCGAACTCCTCGTCCTCGACGTCGTACTCGTCGGAGTGCTCGACCCGGACAGGCGTGGAAAGAGACCCCGGCTCGGCTCCGGCGGCCCGGCCGGACGGTGGCCACGCCGGTGTCGCGGGACGTAGTCCGGGCTCCCCGGGGTCCTCGATCGGCATGCTACGAGGGTACCTCTGGGACCGTCGCGGCCCGGTCAGGCCGGGCGCACAAGGTGGTCATCGCGCATCCCGCTGCCGCGGCGGCTTGTGCTGGCTTTGCTCGCCCCCGTTGAATGGGGTCGTGCCCATCACAGCAGACCATGTGGGTCGTACGTACCCACCGACGGCGCCCTACGAGGTGAGCGCGGCGAAGATCGCCGAGTTCGCCGCGGCGCTGGGCGACCCGAACCCCGCCTACTCGGGCGAGGCGCCCGTTGCCCCGCCGACGTTCGCTGCGGTCATCGGCGCGGCTGCGTGGGAAGGGTTGTTCGCCGACCCCGAGCTCGACCTGTCGCTGCAGCGGGTCGTCCACGCCGACCAGACCTTCGTCTGGCATCGCCCGCTGCGTGCCGGCGATACGGTCACCGGCGCGCTCAACATCGACAAGGTGCGCTGCCGGGGCGCCATGGAGATCGTCGGCGTGACAGTCCGGGTGGCGACGCTCGAGGGGGAGCCGGTCGTCGACTCCTCGTCTACTTTCGTCCACACCAGGGCGACCTCATGAGCATCGAGGTGGGTACGCAGATCGGCGAGCTGGCAATCTCGTTGACGAGGGCGCAGCTCGTTCGGTACGCCGGAGCGTCGACCGACTTCAACCCGATCCACTGGAGCGACCGGGCCGCGAGCGCGCTCGGGCTCGAGGGTGTCATCGCGCACGGCATGCTGACTCTTGGGACTGCCCTGCGCGTGGTCACCGACTGGGTGGGCGACCCGGCGGCGGTGCGGCGCTACTCAGCGAGGTTCACGCACCCGGTCGTCGTCCCTGATGACGACGAGGGGGCCGAGGTGCGGTGCGTCGGCACGGTGAGCGCCGTCGCGGAGGACAGCGTCACGGTGACCATCGAGGTCACGTGCGGCGGCCAGAAGGTGCTCGGCGCGGTGACGGCCGAGGTGTCGAGGAAGGGACTGCAGTGATCGGGCCGAACCTCATCAATGGTCCTTCGGGCGGCGAGACGTGCGAGGTGGTCAGCTCGACGTACGCGTCCGCGCCGGCCTCAGAGCCCGCCTCGACCCGACTCGCCGACCTCACAACACTGCGCGTCGGCGGTCCTGCTCGGCGGGTGGTGGTGGCGCGTACAGAGGAGGAGCTGGTCGGCACCGTGCGCGAGGCCGACTCACGGGGCGAGCCCGCGCTCCTGCTCGGTGAAGGGTCGAACGTCGTCGTGTCCGACCAGGGCTTCGATGGGGTCGTGGTCCTCGTGGCGACACGTGGTCTCAACGCCGAGGTGTCCGACTGCGCGGGCGCCTTCGTACGGATCGCCGCCGGCGAGCCCTGGGATCGCGTCGTAGCCCACACGGTCGGCCAGGAGTGGATCGGTCTCGAGACCTTGTCCGGGATCCCCGGCGCCACGGGGGCGACTCCGATCCAGAACGTCGGCGCGTACGGTGCGGACGTCTCGCAGACGATCGCCCGCGTGAGGACCTGGGACCGGATCTCGGGCGGCCAGGCCACGTTTGCGGCGTCCGACTGCGGCTTCGGCTACCGGTCCAGCAGGTTCAAGGAGGAGCCGGGCCGCTACGTCGTCCTCGATGTCAGCTTCCAGCTCGAGCTCGGGCCTTTGTCGGCGCCCCTCCGTTACGCCGAGCTGGCGGCGGCCGTCGGTGTCGAGGTGGGCCAGCGGGCGCCGCTCGGCACCGTGCGTGACGCCGTTCTCGGTCTGCGCCGGTCGAAGGGCATGGTGCTCGATCCGGCCGATCACGACACCTGGTCCGCCGGCTCGTTCTTCACCAACCCATTGCTGTCCAGCGCGGCCTCTGCCGGCCTGCCCGACGGGGCCCCGCGATATGCCCAGCCCGACGGTACGGTGAAGACCTCGGCTGCGTGGCTCATCGAGCACGCAGGCTTCGGCAAGGGGTACGGAGTGGGCCCGGCGACCCTGTCCGGCAAGCACACGCTGGCCCTCACCAACCGTGGCTCCGCGACCGCGACGGACCTCCTGAACTTGGCTCGTACCGTCAGGGAAGGGGTGCGCGAGAGGTTCGGCGTGACCCTCGAGCCCGAGCCCGTCTTGGTGGGCTGCGACCTGTAGCCGCGTTCGACTCGACGCGCCAAACCCCGTACACTCACACTCTTGTGTGGACAAGTCCACGGTCGGCGCACGCCCTCCGTCGGTCGCACTCCACCGAAGGGCAATAGCTCAATTGGCAGAGCAGCGGTCTCCAAAACCGCAGGTTGGGGGTTCAAGTCCCTCTTGCCCTGCGAAGCAGGACGAACTCGGGTGCCGTGCGGCGCCGTCAGTCAGCCCGGCGCCCCTGCCGGTGCGGCGTCAATTGAAGGAACAGTGCGTGGCCAAGAGAAAGTCGACCGTTTCGGGACGCGACCCGAACGAGTCCGCTGCGCCCATCGAGGGTGCCGGCGAGGTCGTCGCTGACGCCACGGTCGAGGATGCCCCCGTCCTGGACGAGGAGACCTCTGCCGAGAGCGCATCGCAGGACGGGGACGTACAGGGGGAAGAGACCGCCGACTCCCTGACCGATGACGCTGAGCCCTCGCTGGAAGAGGACCTGCCGGGCGAGGATCTCGCCAGCGATCTGCCCGACCCCGGCCCTTACGAGATCGCGGCCGACGAGGACGAGGCGGAAGAGCTCGACCCGGAGGCTGACGAGGAGGACCCGGAGCAGTTCGAGGAGGCCGAAGAGGTCGCCCTCGCCGCGACGTCCACCCTTCCGGTTCGACGCCCACGCTCCTCCAAGGCGCCGGTGAAGAAGAAGGATGCGCCGACCCGTTCGCGCAAGGAGGCCACCCTCGGGGTGACCGAGAAGCGGACCGGACCGGTCACCTTCGTCAAACAGTCGATCTCCGAACTCCGCAAGGTCGTGTGGCCCACCGGCTCGCAGCTCACCCAGTACTTCGTGGTCGTTCTGATCTTCGTGATGTTCATGATTGCCCTCGTGAGCTTGCTGGACTTCGCGTTCGGCTGGGCACTGCTCAAGGCGCTGGGCTGAGAGAGGAAAGACCGTGACTGACCAACCTGTGGACGACGAGTTCAAGGACATCACCCTGTCCTTCGGCGATGACGACGTGATCAAGGAGGCAAGCGACGACGTCGAGATCAACCTCGATCTGAGTGACGACGACGTCGAAGAGCCCGTCGACGACGGCATCGACCTCAACTTCGGCGAGGAAGCTGCGGCTGAAGCGGAAGCCGAAGACGACGACGAGTCGGACGACGTCGCGAACGCCGCGGTCGCAGGACTGCGCGCTGAGCTCACCAGCAAGTTCGGTGACTGGTACGTGCTGCACACCTACTCCGGCATGGAGAACCGTGTGAAGCAGAACCTGGAGAACAGGGTCAAGGCGCTCAACATGGAGGACTACATCTTCGAGGCCGTCGTGCCCACCGAGGAGACGGTCGAGATCCGTAACGGCGCCAAGAAGACCGTGACGCGGACGTCCCACCCGGGCTACGTCCTCGTCCGCATGGACCTGACCGACGACTCGTGGTCGGCGGTACGGCACACGCCGTCCGTCACCGGCTTCGTCGGTTACGGCAACACCCCAGTAGCCCTCGACCTCGAGGAAGTCGTCAAGATGCTCAGCCCGTCGGTGATCGCCAAGGCGATGATCGGCGCCGGGCAGACGAGTCGACGCAAGAAGGTCGAGGTTGCCGACTTCTCGGTCGGCAACTCCGTCATGGTGGTCGACGGCCCGTTCGCGGGCGTCCATGCCACGATCATGGAGATCCACCCGCACAACGAGAAGGTCACTGTGATGGTCGACTTCATGGGCCGCGAAACGCCCATCGAGCTCGACTTCAGCAAGGTCCAGAAGTCGTCGTAGTGCGCCGGGCGGAAGCGCCCACACCACGGCCGGGGGTGCCCCGGCCACCGAACAACCAGCAAGGACCCGAAAACCATGCCTGCTAAGAAGAAGGTCGCGGCCCTCGTCAAGGTCGCGCTCAATGCTGGGGCGGCGACGCCGGCCCCGCCCGTCGGTACGGCCCTCGGCCCGCACGGCGTCAACATCATGGAGTTCTGCAAGCAGTACAACGCTGCGACCGAAGCCATGCGCGGGACGATCATCCCGGTGGAGATCACGATCTTCGAAGACCGGACGTTCACCTTCATCACGAAGACCCCGCCGGCCGCCGAGCTCATCAAGAAGGCCGCGAGCCTCAAGTCCGGTTCCGCGACCCCTCACAATGTCAAGGTCGGCAAGATCACGCGCGACCAGGTCCGTGAGATCGCTGAGACCAAGATGCCGGACCTCAATGCGAACGACATCGCGGCCGCTATGAAGATCGTCGAGGGCACTGCCCGCAGCATGGGCGTCACCGTCGAGTGACGCTCCCCGCGGATGTCGTACGACGTCCGCACCCCGTGGTAGGGCCAGCGCGGCCCGTACGAACCACACCTGGCACGCCGTCATACGAGACGGCTGACGAGAGGAACCAGACATGAAGCGCAGCAAGGCGTACCGCGCAGCCGCAGAGGCACGCGACGCAGACCAGCTCTATTCGGCCGTCGAGGCCGTCGGGCTGGCCAAGACCGGGGCGTCGGCCAAGTTCGACGAGACCGTCGAGGTCGCGTTGCGACTCGGCGTCGACCCCCGCAAGGCGGACCAGATGGTCCGTGGCACGGTGAACCTTCCGCACGGTACGGGCAAGACGGCACGGGTCCTCGTCTTCGCCACCGGTGAGAAGGCCGCCGACGCTCTCGCGGCCGGTGCCGACGAGGTCGGTGCCGACGAGCTGATCGACAAGGTGGCCGCCGGCTACCTCGACTTCGACTCCGTCGTGGCCACCCCGGACCTCATGGGCAAGGTCGGCCGCCTCGGCCGCGTCCTCGGCCCGCGTGGTCTGATGCCGAACCCGAAGACCGGCACCGTGACGATGGACGTGGCGAAGGCTGTCACCGACATCAAGGGCGGCAAGATCGAGTTCCGTGTCGATCGCCACGCCAACCTTCACTTCATCGTCGGCAAGGCGTCGTTCGACCTCGACAAGCTGGTCGACAACTACACCGCCGCCATGGACGAGGTCATGAGGCTCAAGCCCAGCACCTCCAAGGGCCGGTACGTGAAGAAGATCGTCGTCTCCACCACCATGGGCCCCGGCGTCCAGGTCGACCCACAGCGCAAGCGCGAAGAGGCCACTGCCTGATCCGTACGACGTTGCGGCCCCGCCCCCATCAAGGGAGCGGGGCCGCACTGCGTTGAGGAGAGAGTGTCTGTCCTCGGCAGTGTTCGAGAGGGTTGTCGACGCCTAGTAGTGTGTATAACCTAGTACCAGGTGATCTCTAGGAGAGACGATGGCGACGGACAGAGTGGCACAGCTGCGCAAGGGCGTACTGGAGTTGGCGATCCTCGGGTTGCTGCGTGCGCACGAGAGCTACGGGGGCGAGATCGTGACGGCGCTGGCTGCCAGCCCCGGCCTCGACGCGTCGGCGGGAACGGTCTACCCACTGCTCAGCCGTCTCAAGACATCCGGCCTTGTCAACACCAGGTGGGTCGAGTCCCCGGCCGGACCGCCCCGCAAGTACTACGAGCTCAGCGCCGCGGGGCAGGCTGCCCTGACGGACGGTACGCAGGCATGGCGCGGCCTCGTACACGCTCTTGACTCACTGCTGGAGGTGTCGGAATGAGAAGTTTCGAGGATCAGGTAGCGGCTGCCCTGGAGGATCTGCCCGCCGACGTACGTACCGCGGCTCTCGACGACCTACGAGCTGCTCTCCTCGACGGCGCCACGGAGGCTGAGCTGGGGACGCCGGCGGAGTACGCAGCACACGTGCTCGACGCGTTCGTCGCAGAGGCCGACCCCGCTGACGGAGAAGGGGAGGTCTTCGGCATGCCGTACGAGACCCGCGGCCCCTCGGATGCATCCGTACGGAGCCGGATCTGGGCGCCGGCCGACCCGAAGATCTTCGTACCGCGCATGTTCGGCGTCGGGTGGACGGTCAACCTCGGCGCGGTGGCCGTACGGCTCGGCTTGCTGCGACCCGACGACTGGGACGACGAGAGCCTCAACAAGGTCGATCCTCGCCTGCTGACGGCCCTCCGGTACGCACCGCTTGCATGGGCTGCGGCCGCCGTCGTGATCAGCGTACGGACGATGCGGCGCGGCCAGCCCGTACCGACTCAGTGGGACGTGCGCGGCCGTCCGAACGGGTGGTCCACGCCGTCCTCGGCGCTGCTCCCGGCCGCCATCGCCGTCGGCTTCGCCGCGTGGGGCATCCGGTCTGCCAGCGGGGACGATCGGATGATCCGCCCGGCCCTCGGAGCAGCCGGCGCGAGCCTGGGATGCGCGGTCGCGGTCCTGACATCCCGGTCCGCCAAGCACCCGGAGCAGGACGTCCCGGTGCCCGCACTCCTCGCTGTCGCGGGCGCCGTCCTCCCCGCGCACGTCGCCCTCCCTGTGGCGGTGGCACTGCGTACACGCTTGAGCCGTCGATGAGCACCCCCGGTCAACCGACTCTTCGTCATCGCGTCCTGGCGTGATCCGCCCGGACTCGTACACGCCGTGAAGCAGGCTCTCCGGTAGTTGGCTGTCTTGTGCAAAACGTTTTGCAGCCCTAGCGTCGGCGGCACCGGAAGGAGCTCCCGTGGCTGTACGACTGATCCAGAACTGTTCCGTCCTCGTGATCCCCGAGGACGGCGAGTCCACGGTGCTGGACCGCCAGGACATCGAGATCTCCGACGGAATGATCGAGGCGATCCGGCCGACGGGGGAGCCCACACCCGACGGCGACGTCGTCGACGGTACGGGCTTGCTGGCGATCCCGGGCCTGACGAACTCCCACACCCACACGCCCATGGTGATGTTCCGCGGTGCCGCCGAGGACGTCAGCGTCGAGGACTGGTTCAACGTCAAGATCTGGCCGATGGAGATGAACCTCACTCCGGAACGGGTACGGGTGGGCGCGCGGCTCGCCTGCGCCGAGATGCTGCTCAGTGGCGTGACCGCGTTCGTCGACCACTACTTCTATGCCGACCAGATCGCCCTGGCTGCCCAGGAGCTCGGGATCCGTGCCGACCTCGCACCGACGTACTTCTCGTCGTCGGGCGCCGAGGGCCGCGCGGCCGCGTTTGACGCCGTCGACCAGATCCTGGCGATGGGCGACCCCCGGATCCGGGCGAGCCTCGGCCCGCACAGCACGTACACGGTCACTGAGGAGGACCTCAAGATCACGGCCGACCACGCCCGCGACCGAGGCCTCAAGGTCCACCTGCACGTCGCCGAGAACATGGACCAGACGCGCAGCTCACTGGAGCGACTTGGAGTAACGCCCATCCAGGTCGCCGAGCGTACGGGCATCCTCGACGCCGGCACGGTCATC
>DAIPZP010000052.1:2583-9476 GCA_036782155.1 Propionibacteriaceae bacterium | reverse complement strand
GGTTCTACCACGTAGCCCCGACGGGATTCGAACCCGCGCTACCGCCTTGAGAGGGCAGCGTGCTAGGCCGCTACACAACGGGGCCCCTAACTGGTCGCCGTGTCCGGCGACTGCATCACGCTACCAAACCACGAGGTTCCCAGCGAATCGCGCTGGGGTACTAGGACTCGAACCTAGACGTGCTGAACCAGAATCAGCTGGGCTGCCAATTACCCCATACCCCACCGGCGCCGCAGCGCCGAAGTAGAACACTACCGGAGTGGACGGGCGACGCTCAAACCGGTACCGACTGTGGCCTGTACTCGCATCTTCCCGGCGATCCACCACGCGATCGCCGCGAACACGGCGAACCCTGCGATCTCCTCCACCGCGCTGAGCCAGGTCAGCTCCTGGATCGCGCGGGCCTGCGCCACCGAGCTCGTGAGCGCGGCCCACAGGAACGCTCCGAGGTTGTTCGCGATGTGCGCGCCGATCGATGCCTCCAAGCCGCCCGTGCGCCACACCAGCGCGCCCATGATGAGACCGAACATGAACCGGTGGAAGAACAGGGGCGGGTTCTGGGTCCCGTGGAACAGCGCGAACAGCAGCGCCGAGCCGACCACCGCGAACCACTCCCTGCGCCAGACGAGACCCAGCGCCTGCATGAGGTAGCCACGGAAGAAGACCTCCTCGGCGGCCGCCTGGATCGGCGAGGTGACCAGTATCGCCACCACGAACGCAGTCACGTCCGGCTGCGGCTTGAGCGCCGGCACGCCGGAGAGCAGGAACTGCAGACCCACCAGCACGACGACGCCGACGAGGAAGCTGGCCAGCAGGAAGCGCCAGCGCACGCCCGGCGTCACCGACCAGAGCCAGGTCGCGCGCCGACGGTGCAGGAGGCGCAGCAGGGCTGCGGCGACCAGGATCGCCGAGCCGATCGCCAGGTTGGCGGCGACGAGGCCCGCGACCGTCTCGAATGCGCTGCTGCGCGTCGCGTAGTCCGCCAAGGTGCCCGGTCTGCCCTCGAGCAGCCAGCCCACCCACTCGACGAACAGGTTCACCGACGTCGAGGCGATGCTGTAGCCGGCGACCCCGATGACGAGCGCGAGGATGCCGAAGAAGCGCACGGACGCCTGATCAGGCTCGATCCCGCGGCCCAGGAGCGCCAGCGGGTAGCGGCTCCCAGGTTCAGGGAGGGTCCAGCGGCCGTCAGCTGTCGGCACCGGCGTCCTCGACGACGACGTTGTCCAGGGTGCCGATCTGGTCGATCTCCACCTCGACGTGCTGGCCGGGCAACATGGGGCCGACTCCGGCCGGTGTGCCGGTCAAGATCACGTCGCCGGGCAGGAGCGTGACGAACGACGACACGTACGAGACGAGCGTGGCGACATCGCGCACCATGAGGCTGGTCGTCGAGTCCTGCACGAGTGCCCCGTCGAGGCGGGTACGGATCTCCAGGTTGCCGACCTCGTCAAGCGTCAGATGGGTGACGATCCACGGCCCGAGGGGGCAGAACGTGTCGTACCCCTTGGCCCTGGTCCACTGTCCATCGCTGTTCTGCAGGTCGCGGGCCGTGACGTCGTTGGCGACCGTGTAGCCGAAGATCACATCCGCCACGCGGTCCATCGGTACGTCGCGGCAGATCCGGCCGATGACGACCGCCAGCTCGCCTTCGTAGTGCAGGTTCGACGTGGTCGCGGGACGTACGATCGCGTCTCCCGGACCGATCACCGACGTGTTCGGCTTGAGGAACACCAGCGGCTCGTCCGGAACCACGTTGCCCAGCTCCGCGGCGTGCGCGGCGTAGTTGCGGCCGATGCGGACCACCCTCGACCGCGGGATGACAGGGGCAAGGAGCCGTACGTCGCTCAGCAGGTGCCGCTCACCCGTGAAGTTCACCGGGCCGGCCAGCGGGTCGGACGTGAGGCTGGCGACGCTGTCGGGATGCTCCCCACCGTCCGCCGCCAGCTCGACCGCGCCGAACTGGATCTGGTCACCGACGACGTAGCGGGCGATGCGCATTCAGGACTCCTTCACGAGGTTGCACAGGCAGCCTAGGAGATGGCGCCGCCTGGTGTACGCACGGATCAGCGCAGCAGCTCGCGAGGACCTGCGCCCTCGCCACGCTGGCCCCGTCCCCAGCGCTCGTAGAACCGTTCGCGACGTGCGACGAGTGAGCCGAGACCCACGGTTCCGGTGACGATCACGAGCGGGTACCCGGACAGGGCGGAGTTTCCGATCCGGTTGCGGATCGACCCGAGGCCCTTGCCGAGCCGGTCGGTGTCGATGCCCCAGCCGACCGGGACGATCAGCAACACCCTCCCCGCCACGCCTTCGACGGCCAGGTGGATGGTGTCGGCCTCCGGGACCGCGTCGCGCAGGTCGAGGGTGACGTTGCTCATGTTCGGAGCGGCCGTGACGTACGGCGGGACACTCCAGCGGCCGCGACGGCTCTCGTTGGACCAGGTGGCGCTCAGCCGCAGCGGGTCAGCCGGATCGTGGCCCGGCGCCTGCCTCCGTACGGGCTGAGGCCTCGGACCGGTCGGAAACAGGTCTGGTTGACCCGACTGCCGCGGCAGCAGGGGCCACTGCTCAGGACCGTTGACCATGGACAGAGGCTACCCCGCGGCGCGTCAGACGTGCGCTGGCGCGAGGACGGCGATCCCGTACAGGTAGGCATCGGCGAGCGCCTCGTACGACGCCTCGATCACGTTGCTGCCCACACCCACGGTCGTCCAGTTGCGACCCTCCATGCGCGTGTCGATGAGGACCCGCACGATCGCGTCCGTGCCGTGGCCGGTGTCGAGGATACGCACCCGGTAGTCGACGAGCTCGAACCTGGCAGCTACCGGGAACGCCAGCTCCAGTGCTGTCCGCAGCGCCATGTCCAGGGCGTTCACCGGACCGTTCCCGTCACCGGCGAAGAGCCGAGACGGTTCGCCCTTGGTCGAGACCCGCAGGATCGCTTCGCTGAGGTCGCTCTGATCGCAGAAGACACGCCACTGCTCGACGTCGAAGGGTCGCTCCAGCTGGCCGAGCTCCTCGCGGAGCAGGAGGTCGAAGGAGGCGTCGGCGGCCTCGTACGAGTAGCCCTGCGCCTCGCGGTCCTTGATCCGGTCGGTGACGCGCGCCGCCGTCTCGCGGTCGGAGAGGTCGTGGCCGAGCTGCTCGCCCTTGATCTGGATGTTCGCGCGGCCGGCCATGTCGGAGATCAGCATGCGCATGTTGTTGCCCACCACGGTCGGGTCGGCATGCTGGTAGAGCATCTCGTCGACCTTGATCGCCGACGCGTGCAGGCCAGCCTTGTGCGCGAACGCCGAGGTGCCGGTGTACGGCTGACGAGCCTGCGGCGACTGGTTGGCGATCTCGGCGATGGCGTGGGAGATCCGGGTGAGGTCGCGTAGCGCCTCCGGCTTGATGAGCGGCCAGCCGAACTTGAGCTGGAGGTTCCCGATGAGGGTCACGAGGTCGGCGTTGCCCGTACGTTCGCCGTACCCGTTCATCGTGCCCTGGACGTGCATGGCGCCCGCCTCGACGGCGGTGATCGTGTTGGCCACGGCGCAGCCCGTGTCGTTGTGGCAGTGGATGCCAAGGTCGACCCCGATCGCCGAAGCGGCGCTCACCACTTCGCCCATCCAGCTCGGAAGCATGCCGCCGTTGGTGTCGCAGAGGACGACCACTTCGGCGCCCGCCTCCGCCGCGGTGCGGATCACGTCCAGCGCGTACTCAGGGTTGCTGCGGTAGCCGTCGAAGAAGTGCTCGGCATCGACGAAGACACGCTTGCCCTGGGCCTTGAGGTACGTCACGGTGTCGCGCACCATGCGGAGGTTCTCCTCCAACGAGGTGCGCAGGGCGTCGGTGACGTGACGGTCGTGCGACTTGGCGACGATGCAGATGACGGGCGTCTGGGCGTCGACAAGGGCCTGTACGAGCGGGTCCTCGGACGCCTTCATCCCGACCCGGGTGGTCATGCCGAACGCCACGAGCGTCGCGTGCTTGAGCGTGAGACTGTTCGCGGCCTCGGCGAAGAACGCCGTGTCGTTCGGGTTCGCGCCCGGCCAGCCACCCTCGATGAACGTCACGCCGAGCTCGTCGAGCAGCGAGGCGATCCGCAGCTTGTCGGACACCGATAGGCGCAGGCCCTCCTGCTGCGCGCCATCGCGCAGGGTGGTGTCGAAGACCTGGAAGTTCTCGGGGATGGTGTGCACCGGGCTCATCTCAACCTACGTTCCTTCTCGGGGCGCGGCGGGCGAGGCTGCGCCCCGCTGCGTTGGTCCTCGAATTCTCAACCGAATTGCCCGGATTCCGTACGGCATCCCGACACGTGGGACGGCGTCTCACGTTGTACGTTGAGGTGCGCGGCCTGTATGTCGGGGGACGACCAGGGCCGCGAGGAAGGGGCTTGACGTGAAGGTGTTCACCGAGGCGATCACGGAGTCCGCCACGCTGACCGCGTACATCCAGGATCGCAGCGACGATCTGTCGAACGCGACGGTACGACCCGCTGTGCTCGTACTTCCCGGCGGCGGCTACGCGTTCTGCTCGGACCGCGAGGCGGAGCCGATCGCGCTGGCGTACCTCGCGGAGGGCTTCAACGCGTTCGTCCTGCGCTACGCCGTGGGTCCTGACGCCCCGTGGGAGCAGTCGTTCGCGGACGGACGGGCGGGGCTGGCGTGGGTACGTGCGCACGCTGCAGAGCTCGACATCGACCCGGCGAAGGTCGCGGTCGTGGGCTTCTCGGCTGGCGGCCACCTCGCCACAAGCCTCGGAACCCTCTCGGACGACCGCCCGGACGCGCTAGTACTCGGCTACCCGGTGACGCTGGCCGAGTTCGGCCCGGTCATGGGCAAGGAGGTCCCCGACACCCCGGCGGCGGTCACCCAGGACACTCCCCCGACGTTCCTTTTCAGCACGTACGCGGACGCGCTGGTGCCGATCCGCAACAGCCTCACGTTCCTCACCGCGCTCGCTGAGCACGAGGTGCCGTTCGAGTCGCACATCTACGCACTCGGCGCCCACGGCCTCAGCCTCGCGAAGCCGCTGACCGCCAACGGCCAGGGAGCCATGACCGACGAGGCCGTGGCCCAGTGGCTGACTGACTCCGTACGGTTCCTGCACCGCGTCTTCGGGGACTTCGCCGTCGACGGTCCCGCCGCGACGTTCCAGGACCTCACCGCACGCCGTCAGCCGGGCCTGGACATGCCCCTGAAGAACCTTCTCGACGACCAGCGCGCCGCGGCCGTTCTGGAAGCGCGCATGCCAGGGGCGGCAGCGGGACTGCGTCAGAACCCGATCGCGCTGGGCTTCTCGCTGCGCGAGTTGGCCAAGCACGCGCCCGACTTCGCCGACCCCGAGACCCTGGCCGCGCTCGAAGCCGACCTGGTCGCCCTCAACGGCTGACCGGAGGGGCGCAGCCTTCAGCAGACCTTGTGGCGCCAGCCGTACGGGTCGTCGCCGCGCCCGTACTGGATGTCGAGCAGCCGGTTGCGGATCGCCATGGTCGAGGTGCCCTGCTGCTGTGTGACGAACAGAGGATCGATCCCCTCGAGGTGGAACCGGCCGATCGGCGTGACGACCGCGGCCGTGCCGCACGCGAACGCCTCGACGACCTTGCCGGACTGCACGCTCTCGACGAGCTCGTCGAGGGCGATCGGACGGACCTCGGCGCCGAGCCCGAGCTCGGGCGCCAGCGTCAGGATCGAGTCGCGGGTGATGCCGTCGAGGATCGTTCCCGACGTCGGCGGCGTGAGCAGTCGGCCGTCGTCGGTCACGAGGAAGATGTTCATCCCCCCCAGCTCCTCGAGCCAGGTGTGCGTGGTGGCGTCGGTGAACAGCACCTGGCTGCAGCCGTGCTCGTACGCCTCCTTCTGAGCGATGAGGCTGGAGGCGTAGTTGCCGCCGCACTTCGCGGCGCCCGTGCCGCCTGCGCCGGCCCGGCTGTACGTGGTGGTGACCCAGATGTCGACGGGCTTCACACCGCCGGCGAAATAGGGGCCGACAGGGCTCGCGATGACCGCGTACCGCACGGTCTCGGCCGCCCGCACGCCCAGGAAGTTCTCGTCGGCGAACATGAACGGCCGCAGGTACAGGCTCATCTCGCCCGCGCCGTTCGGCACCCAGCGCTCGTCGGAGACGACCACGTTCCGTACGGAGGTCATGAAGTCCTCCTCGGGCAGCGTCGGCAGCCCCAGTCGTTCTGCGCTCCGGATGAGGCGCCGCGCGTTCATCTCGGGACGGAACAGCCAGACGGAGCCGTCGGCGTGCCGGTACGCCTTGAGGCCTTCGAAGACCTCCTGCGCATAGTGGAGGACGGCACCCGCCGGGTCGAGTGAGAACGACGTGTACGGGCCGGTCGCGTCCTCGCCCCAGCCAGTGTCCTTGTGCCACGTCGCGACGGCCATGTGGTCGGTGAAGTAGCGGCCGAAACCGGGATCGGCTAGGCGTTCCTCGATGACGGCACCGAGGCTCGGTGACGGGTGGTTGGTGATGGGGAACGCGAGGGCCATGAATCGGAAACTACCAGTGTCGGCGGACTCCTGAGATGGGAGATCACAGGGTGTGAGCCAGTCGCTAGGCTCGCGGATCGTGACGACACAGACGATCGCGGTGATTGGCGGAGACGGCATCGGTCCGGAGGTGGTTGCCGAGGGGCTCAAGGTGCTCAAGGCGGTCGCTGGCGAGGGCGCGTTTACCTTCGACATGTACGACCTCGGCGCGGAGCGCTGGCAGCGTACGGGTGAGGTCCTGACCGACGACGACCTGGCCCGGCTCGCCACAGCCGACGCCATCCTGCTCGGCGCTGTCGGTGCCGCGCCGGGCTCCACGTCCGTACCGTCTGGGCTGCTCGAGCGTGGCCTGCTGCTGAAGCTCAGGTTCGCGTTCGACCACGCGGTCAACCTGCGGCCGTCGAAGCT
>DAIPZP010000052.1:0-2483 GCA_036782155.1 Propionibacteriaceae bacterium | reverse complement strand
GTCAACGCCGGCGGCCTGTGGAACCGGATCTTCCAGGCCGTCGCGACCGAGTTCCCGAGCGTGACGACCGACTACCTGCACGTCGATGCGGCGACGATCGCGCTCTGCACCAACCCTGATCGCTTCGACGTCATCGTCACCGACAACCTCTTCGGCGACATCCTCACCGACGAGGCCGCGGCCATCACGGGCGGCATCGGTCTGGCGGCCAGCGCGAACATCAACGTCGACGGTACGTACCCGTCGATGTTCGAGCCGGTCCACGGGTCGGCTCCTGACATCGCCGGCCAGGGCATCGCCGATCCGCGCGCCGCCATCCTGTCCGTCGCGATGATGCTCGAGCACCTCGGTCGTACGGACGAAGCGCTCGCCATCCAGACCGCCGTCGAGGCCGACATCGCCGCGACGGGTGGTGTGAAGCGGTCGACCACCGAGGTCGGCGACGCCATCGTGGCGGCGCTGGGGTGACGATCCCGCTGCGACCCTCGTCCGGCCAGGGCGTGGGGCCTGATGCGCCCAGTGCGTACGAGCGGATGGGCGGTCACGACACGTTCGTACGGCTGGTGGCGGCGTTCTATGCCGGCGTCGCGTCGGACGAACCGCTGCGTGCGCTGTACCCGGAGGAGGACCTCGGCCCCGCCGCCAACAGGCTGACGATGTTCCTCGAGCAGTACTTCGGCGGCCCCAACACGTACTCCGAACAGCGCGGCCACCCAAGGCTCCGGATGCGCCACGCGGAGTTCGCCGTCACGCCCACCCAGCGCGACCGCTGGCTCCGGCACATGTTTGCTGCGTGCGACGAGATCGCGCTCCCCGAGGCCGAAGACACCGAGCTCCGCTCGTACCTCACGTACGCGGCCAACTTCATGCTCAACGCGGAGGACTAGGTGTACTGACCGGACAGGTTGGTCGAAGCGTTGTGACGACACGGTCTGATTGATTGGACGCGCGGAGGACCTCCCGCGGTTGAGTGGAACTGCTCAAAGTGTCCGCTCGAACCAGGAGGTCCTCCATGTCCCACGCTAACGCAGCACTGACCCCCAGACATCGGCTGAAGGTCGCCCAGCTCGTCGTCGACGACGGGTATCCGATCAGCGAGGTCGCGGCCCGGTTCCAGGTGTCGTGGCCGACGGTCAAGCGCTGGGCCGACCGGTATTCGGCTGGGGAGTCGATGACCGACCGGCCCAGCCGGCCTCACCGGCAGCCGGGCAGGACCTCACCGGCGGTGGTGCGGCGGGTGTTGGAGCTGCGGTGGCGCAAGCGGCTGGGCCCGGTGCAGCTGTCCGCCAGGTGCGGGGTCGCGGCGTCGACGGTGCACAAGATCCTGGTCCGGAACCGGGTGAACCGGTTGAACTATGTCGACCGGGCCACCGGCGAGCCGATCCGGCGCTACGAGCATGACCATCCCGGGTCGCTGATCCACGTCGACGTGAAGAAGCTCGGCAACATCCCCGACGGTGGCGGCTGGCGCTTCGTGGGGCGCCCACAAGGCAAACGGAACCGGGCAGCCACGCCGGTCACCGAACGCAGCAAATGGTCCCAGCCGCGACTCAAGCACGCGTTCGTGCACACCGTGATCGATGACCACACCCGGATCGCCTACGCCGAGGTCCACGACGACGAAACCAGCCAGACCGCGACCGCCGTCCTGGCCCGAGCCGTGGCCTGGTACTCGGCCCGCGGCATCACCGTCGAACGGGTCCTGTCCGACAACGGCGCCGCCTACAGATCCGGCCTGTGGCACACCGTCTGCGACCAGCTCGAGATCACGGTGAAGAAGACCCGGCCCTACCGGCCCCAGACCAACGGCAAGATCGAACGCTTCCACCGCACCATGGCCGACGGCTGGGCCTACGCCCACCACTACACCTCAGAGACCCAACGACGAGACGCCCTGGCCGGCTGGCTCCACGAATACAATCACCACCGGCCCCACTCAGCCATCGGAGGCAAACCCCCGATCAGCCGATTGACCAACGTCCCCGGTCAGTACAGCTAGCCCTCTATCTCGTACAGCTCCGCGGTGGCGGCGTCTACGGGGCTGACGTCGGGGCGGAGGGCCCTGAGTACCGGCTGCCGGAGAGTGCCGTTGTCGGTGATCGTGAGGTAGCGGACCTGGGCGCACAGGATGGGCTCGACCCATCTCGTACGTCGCACTTCTGGTCCCGTCGGCGGCGGCGCGAACGGACATGTCGGCCGCTCGATCTCGCGCAGCACCTTCAGCAGGTCGTCCCGTGACGAGTGGCTGAGCCCTGACCCGACGCGGCCCAGCCCGTACAGCACCGGGTTCACGTCGAACGTCGCCTCATCGGCCGCATGGCCGATCCAGACGGCACCCAGCCTGCCTGGCGACTCCATCTCGGGCAGCCAACCGCCGATGACGCCCACCAGCTCGGTGCGGTGAGGCACCTTGACCCACGCCTCGCTGCGGGCGCCCGGCACGTACGGCGAATTCCGCCGCTTGCTCATCACTCCCTCGAGCT
>DAIPZP010000051.1:0-9525 GCA_036782155.1 Propionibacteriaceae bacterium | reverse complement strand
CGGGAGGTCGGCGAGGTACGCCTTGTGTGCGGCGAGGGACGTCACGGCCCTGTCGCGTCCGTCCTCGGTGACGGCCACGTGGTGGGTCGGGTGCGAGGTGCCCACGACGAACAGCCACTTCGCGCCCCAGGGCTCCAGGCCTTCGCGGAGGAGCTGGGGGAAGACCCAGCGGTTGTCGGCGTCCCGTACGGCGTCGATGGTCGCCAGTCCCGCCGCGCGGTGGTCGGCGTGATCGAAGCCCCACGGCGTGACGAGCTGGCCAGACCCTCCGACAACGACGTCGGGCCGGAAGCGACGGATCTCGCGGGCGATGGCTTCCCGGAGAGCGAGCGAGTACTCCAGCGTCCCGTCCGGGAAGTCGAGGATGGTCAGCCGTTTCACGCCGACCGCGGCACACGCCGCCTGCTGCTCCTGGGCGCGAAGAGGTCCGGCTTCTTCCGGGGGCCGCTGCATGCCGGCCTCGCCTGCGGTCAGGAGGAGGTACGCGACGTCGACACCAGCCGAGGTCCACGTGGTCACCGCAGCCGACGTGCCGTACTCGGCGTCATCGGGATGGGCGACGACGACGAGGACGCGCTCGATGTTCTCGTCGAACGATGGAAGAGGCGTCACTGGCTCTGTCATCGGGCAAGGCTAAGCCTCGCCCTCTCGTACCACCAGAGGTAGACGACGGAGGGCGTCAGCGCGCCGGCATCGCCAGGGTGACGGTGACGCTGGGGGTGACCATCGTGTTGGTCGCTGTGATAGCCGTCACCGTCGTGGGGGCGTCGATCAGCAGTGTCCCGGCGGCGCGACCGGATGCGTCCCAGGCGAGCTTGAGTGCGCTGCCGTCGGTGAGGCACAAGCCCGTGACCAGGCCAGCGTTGCCGGTGACAGCCTTGCCCGTACCGTCGAGCGAGCCCCACTCGTACACAGCCATGCCGAAGCCCTCGGAGGTGTCGAGCCGCGTCGCGCTGATCTTGACCGCGATGAACTGGCCGTTCTTGGGTTTCGCAGCGCCCGTCGGGCACGCGACCTTCTCGGTGATGGACTCCACGGTGACTACGGCTTTCGCGAGCCCGCGGGTCTGGGACAGGTCGGTGGAAGACCCCACCTGGAGCGTGACGGGCGCGTCGGACTTCCACGTCGTGGTGGCGGACGGGTCGGCGCTCTGGGACACGACGGTGACGCCGGGGGGCGCGGTTTGGGCGCAGGAGGCCAACGACACAGCGCAGGCGACGCTGAAGAGTGCTGCGGGGAAGGCGCGCATGGGCCCATTGTGCGGGCGACTGCATGAACTCGTTCGGACGACCCGCCGCGGATGGGCTACAAATGGGCTCATGCTCTACGCGACCCACGCGCGGGTCCACCTCGACAACATCGTCGCCAACCTCCAGGCCGTGAAGGCCCGGGTCGGTGACCGGGCGGTCCTGCTGGCGATCAAGGCGAACGCGTACGGGCACGGCACGGTCCCGGTTGCGCAGGCGGTGGAGCGTGCAGGCGCGGCGGACTGGTTCGGCGTCGCGACCGTACCGGAGGGCATCGAGCTGCGGCAGGCCGGCATTCGGCTCCCGATCCTCAAGCTCTCGCAGGTCTTCGAGGACGAGCTGCCGGAGGCCGTACGGGCTGGTCTCGTGCTCACCGTGGTCGACGAGGCGACCGTTCTCGCAGCGGAGCGGGTGGCGGCCGCGCAGGGCGTGACCGCGGAGGTGCACGTCAAGGTCGACACCGGCATGCGGCGCATCGGGGTCGAGCCGGACCGAGCGGCCGGGCTGGCCCGCCTGGCTGAGGACCAACCCCATCTCGCGTTGACCGGCATCTTCACCCATCTCCCCGCCAGCGACGAGCCGGAGCAGGACGCGTTCACCGCGAGCCAGCTCGTGACGTTCGGGCGGGTGGTGGACGAGGTCACCGAGGCGATCGGCCGCCGCCTGCCGTACATCCACGCTGCCAACTCCGGCGGCGTCCTCGCCCATCCGGACTCGTGGGGCACGATGGTGCGGCCCGGCGTCATGGCGTACGGCCACTACCCCGACCCGGCCACGCCGCGCACCGTCGACCTGCTGCCCGGCCTGACCTTGGCGAGCCGGGTCTCGTTCGTGAAGCGGGTGCGCGCGGGGGAGACGGTGAGCTACGGCCGTACGTGGTCGGCACCCCGCGACACCACGATCGCGACGGTTCCCATCGGGTACGCCGATGGCTTCAGCCGCCTCAACTCCAACCGCGGCCACCTGCTGGTGAACGGCCGGCGCTACGCGATCGTCGGCCGGGTCTGCATGGACCAGACGATGATCGACGCCGGCGATGACGAGATCGCTGTCGGCGACGAGGTCGTCGCCATCGGCGCTCAGGGCGACGAGCGGATCACCGCGACCGAGATGGCCGAGGTCATGGGCACCATCCCCTACGAGGTCACCTGCCTCATCACCCCAAGGGTCATGAGGCTGTACGACTAGCGGGTGAGGAGAGGACCTATCCCGTTGAGGAGAGGACCTGTGCGCTTGAGGAGAGCACCTGTACGAGCGAGGAGAACACCTGTACCGCTGGGCGAGAGCACTAGTTGTACTGCTCGGCGACGGCGTCGGCGTTCAGTGAACTTAGGCCAGAAAAGTTCACCTTGCCGGCCCGTCTGGGAGGATCTGTGACATGAGGATGTTCTTGCTGGGGGCACCGTGTGCCGGCAAGACGACGCTTGTGTCGCGGCTGCGGGAGTCGCTCAGTTGTCCCGTCCTCGAGATGGACGAGGAACTGGTGCGTGTGAATGGTGGGACGTGGCCTGCACTGGAGGTGAAACGAGCCCTGAGCAGTCAAGTACTCGATGAGGCATCCCGCCTCAACCACGTGGTCCTCGCTCACAGCCGCCTGGATGACGGGCAGCTGAGGTCGCTCAGAGCAACCGGGTGGGCCGTACGTACCGGGCGTGTCGTGACCTCTCGTTGTGGAGGGACCGATCGAAAGGTGCGTTCGAGGAGAGGAGACTTCCCGCTAGTGCAGCCCGGCTAGCGCCGAGTTCGATCTCGGGTCGTCGCCCTCATCGTTGTCGTCAAGCTCCTCCATCGTGTGGCCGCCGGCCTCGATGGCCGCCACTTCGACGAGTTCGTCCCGCAGGCTGTGCTTGCGAGCCTCCGCCTTGAGCTGCGCGGACGCTGACTTGCCGGAGAGTACGACCTTCGGCATGAACAGCAGGACGACGAGGCCCACGGCGCAGACGATGGCGCCGACCAGGAATACCAGGTCCATCGACTGCGAGAAGCCGACCTTGAACGGGTACGCCAGGCGGGGGTCGAGCTTGCTGATGAGCGAGGAGTCGCTGGACACCGCGCTCAGCGCGCTCGCATCACCGCTCGTCAGCGCCTTGATGAAGGTCGCGTTGACCGGGTTGGCGAGCACGTTCGGGTCACGGACAGCCGCCTGGAAGTCGGGGGTCTTGGCCGCGTTGATGAACGCCGTCTTGATGTTGTCGCCGAGGGTGTTGAACAGCAGCGACAGGAAGACCGCAACACCGAGCGTGCCACCCATCTGACGGAAGAACGTGGCCGAGCTGGTCGCCATGCCGATCTCACGCGGAGCCACAGACGACTGCACCGCCAGCGTCAGGGGCTGCATGGTGTTGCCCAAGCCCAGACCGAAGATGGCCATGAAGGTGATCAGCTGCCACCAAGGTGTGTCTGCGCCGATCCTCGAGAGCAGCAGCATCGCGACCGCCATGAGCCCGACGCCGATGATCGGGAAGATCCGTAGGTGACCTGTGCGGGAGATCAGCTGGCCCGACACGATCGAGGCGATCATCATGCCGAGGACCAGCGGCAGCAGCTGGACACCCGACATGGTCGGGCTCGAGCCGTGGACGATCTGCAGGTACTGCGGGATCGTGATCATGCCGCCGAACATGCCCGCGCCGATGACGAAGCCGCCGGACAGCGAGATGACGATGATGCGGTTCTTGAAGATCTTCAGCGGGATGAGCGCATGGTCACCCGCGCGACGCTCGGCCCAGATGAAGGCTGAGAGACCGACCACGCCGATGACGTACGCGAGGATCGAGTTGGTGGACGTCCAGCCCCACGTACGGCCCTGCTCCGCGACGAGGAGCAGCGGTACGACGCCGATGACCAGCGTCGCGGCGCCGAGCCAGTCAATGACCGCCTGGCGCTTGATGTGGTGCAGGTGCAGCGTGGCGGTGACGGCGATGAGCGCGAAGATGCCGACCGGTATGTTGATGAGGAAGACCCAGCGCCAGCCGGTGATGCCGACGACGGTCGGAGCCTCGGAGAAGAAGCCACCGATGATCGGGCCGAAGACCGACGACGTGCCGAAGACGGCCAGGAAGTATCCCTGGTACTTGGCGCGCTCACGCGGGGGGACGATGTCGCCGACGATCGCCAGAGCGAGCGAGAACAGGCCACCGGCGCCGAGGCCCTGGATGGCGCGGAACACCGACAGCATCGGCATCGAGGTGGCGAACGAGCACATCGCCGACCCGATGATGAAGATCGTGATCGCGGTGAGGAAGAACTTCTTCCGCCCGTACAGGTCGCTGAGCTTGCCGTAGATGGGCGTCGAGATCGTCGACGTGATCATGTACGCGGTGGTCACCCAGACCTGCTGGTCGAGGCCGTGCAGCTCGTCGGCGATCGTCTTCATGGCCGTACCGACCACGTTCTGGTCGAGCGCGGCCAAGAACATGCCGGACATCAGCCCGATGAGGATCGTGGTGATCTGGCGCGGCGTGAGCTCGTCGGACGAGCGGTGCGCTGGCGTGGCGGTGGTGGTCATATGTCCCCTAGGTGGTGCGGTCGCCTCAGCGACCAGTGCATTCGTGCTGATCCAGCGACTCGGAAAGCCGGTGGAGGTACGTGGAGAAGTGGTGGATGTCGTTCTCGTCCCACTCCCGGACGATGTTGGCGAGGAAATCCGTACGGATCCGTTCGACCTGGGCGGTCAGGGCACGTCCCGCATCGGTGATCTCCACCTGGTGCGCGCGGCGGTCCCCCGGATCCCTCGTCTTCGCCACGAGGCCCCGCTCCGACAACGACGTGAGCTGGCGGCTCACGACGGACAGGTCGAGGTGCAGATGTTCCGCGAGCTCGGTGGGCCTCAGGGGCCCCTCGAGCAGCCGGAACAGCAAGGGCAAGGATGCGGGATCCGGCACGCCGTACCGTTGCTTGAGCGTGCGGACGAACCTGACCGTTCGGGTCAGGTCCTCGGAGAGTGCCTCGATGGCAGCGGTACGTGTCTCAGTCATGTGCTTGCACCATGCAACCATCGAGGCAGGGTGAGCTATTCCAGATCTGGTCAGATTGTTGAAAATGATCCGATGGAGCCGCCTTGGGGAGTCGAACCCCAGACCTGCTCATTACGAGTGAGCCGCTCTGCCGACTGAGCTAAGGCGGCCTGGCCCCGCAGGACCAGCCGAGGAAGAACTATAGCGACGCGCCACGGCCGGCGCGAACGCGATGAGCCTTGCTGTACGAGTCGGGACCCAGGCTCACTTCGTACAGAACAGCCCGTCGGGCGGCACGGTGCCCTTCGCGAAGTAGCCGACCACGGCGTTGTCCACGCAGGTGCTCTTCCCGCCGTACGTGGCGTGGCCGTTGCCGTTGTACGTGACCAGCACGCCTGAGGCGAGCTGCGAGGCCATCCAGGCGGCGTACTGGTACGGGGTGGCCGAGTCGCCGGTGGCTCCGACGACCACGATCGGCGCGGCCCCCTTGGCGGCGATGTCGAACGGCGCCACGCCCTGTACGGGCCACTGGACGCACGCGATGTTGGGGCCGAAGTACTTGCCAAAGATCGGCGCCTTCTTCTGGTCGGAGGTCCAGTCCGAGAAGGCCCTCGCGATGCCGTCGTCCTGGGAGTCGGCGCACCCGATGGCCGGGAACGCGAAGAACGACGTGTCGTACGTACCGTCGGTCTGGCGGCCGCGCAGCTGGTCGGCGTAGTACAGCAGGTAGCGCCCGTCGCCGGCGATCGCCTTCTGCAGGGCCTCGGTGAGCTGGTCCCAGAAGGACGAGTCGGCGTAGAGGAAGATCGCGATCCCGTCCGTGGCGATCGACTGGGTCAGCTTGCGGGTCGTGTCGCCGGGCAGCGGCGAGGTGGCGAGCTTGTCCAGCAGCTTCGTGATCGTGTCCAGGACCTGCTGCTTCGTGGTTCCCAGCGAGCAGCTCTTCGAGGCGCAGTAGTCGGCGTAGTTGCCGAGCGCCAGGTCGAAGCCGGACGCCTGGACGACTGACTCGTCCTGGGTGATGTTCACGGCGGAGTCGAGCACGAGCTTGCCGACGTTCCCGGCGAACTTCTCCGCGTACACGGCGCCGATGTAGGTGCCGTATGAGTAGCCGAGGTAGTTGAGCTTCGCGTCGCCCACGAGCTGGCGCATCATGTCGAGGTCCTGCACGGTGTCGACGGTCGAGATGTGCTGGAGCAGCGCACCCGACTTCGCCAGACAGCTCGCGCCGAAGGCCTTCCAGCCGTCGAGCAGCGCCTGTTTCTGTGTCGCGTTTGCGGGCGCCTGGTTGAGCTGCATCAGCTGGTCGACCGCAGCGCCGTTCTCGCACTGCACCGGTGTCGACCCGCCGGCGCCGCGAGGATCCCATCCGACGATGTCGTACTGCTCCAGGCCGGTCCGCTGGAAGTCGACAGCGAGCGTCGTGCCGGGCTCACCCGGGCCGCCGGGATTGACGAAGATCGTGCCGAGCCGCGGGGACGCCGTCGCTGCGGCCTTGACCAGCTTGAGCGTGATGGCCTGGCCGTTCGGGGCGGCGTAGTCGAGGGGCGCGGCGATGGTCGCGCACTTCACGGCCTGCTTGCTGACCGTGCAGTCGGACCAGTTGAGCGCCTGCTTCGTGTAGCGCGCCAAACCCGAACCCGCGGGCGGGTTGATGAACCCGGCGGGCTTCACCGCGGGGATCGCGGACTTCGGGCGGTCGGGCGAGTTCCACGAGCGCTGCGTGGTCGCCGTCGGGGCTGGTACGGGCGGCTTGCTGATCACCGCTCCGCCCGACGTGCTGGCCGTCGAGGTCGCCGTGGGCGTGGAGGTCGCCGTCGGTGTCGTCGAGGAGACGGCCGGCTGGGCGAACAGCTTCTGGGCGTAACCGCTGGCGAAGGCCACGCCGATGACCAATGTCAGGACGAGCAGGGCGGACACGCCCACGATGACTCCGGTCTGGGAACGCTTCGGGGGACCCGCCGCGACGAGCGGCTTCGCGCCACCCCAGGAGGGCCCCGGCGGCTGCGGCTGGTACGGCTGCTGCCCGTAGTGGGCGCCCCCCGGCCGCTGCTGCGCGCCGGGCACCAGGCCGTGCGACTGCAGCGCACCGTTGGGTCCGAGATGGCTCGGCGCCGAGGGCTGCTGCGGCACGTACGGGTTCGGCTGGTTGTACGGGCTCGGCGCCGCACCGTACGGGTTCTGCGGCGGGTACGGAACAGGCTGTGCTGGCGGCATGTACGGAGGCGTACCGCCGGGCGCTTGCGGGTACGGCACCGGCTGGGCCGGCTGCCCGTACGGTGCCTGCCCTCCCTGCTGAGGAGGCTGCGGGTGCTGGGCAGGATCCCCCTGCGGCTGGGAGGGGTATGGCGGCTGGGTCACGGCGCAAGGCTAGTCGGCGAGACTGTGCCGCATCGACCGACGCGCAAGGTGCGGCGTGGCTCAGCCTCCGAACCGAGCGACGAGGCGTCCGGTGACCTGGTTGTTCTTGAGGAGCTCCAGGCCGGTGCCGATCGCGTCGAAGCTGATCTCGGTGTACGCGGGTTCGATCTCCTTTTCGAGCAAGAGGTCGAAGACCTCCTCGATGTCGGCGACCGTGCCGCCCAGTGACCCGATCAGGGTCCTGCCCAGGATGGTGTGGCTGAGGATGGTGAATGTGGGCTTGCCGAGACCCACCTGGACGACCGTGCCGCCGCGCCTGATGGCGTTGATCGCCTTCTGGGTCGTGTCGAAGCCTGCGTAGTCGACGACCAGGTCGAAGTTCTGCCCGGCCCACTCGTCCGCATCGGCCACGCAGCCCGCGACCCCGGCCGCCAAGGCCAGCTCCCAGACCTCGCGCTTCGGCTCGGCTAGGTGGACCGCGGCGCCTTTGAGCACCGCGGCGCGCGTGCCGATCTGGCCGAGACCTCCGTACCCGATGACCCCGACTCTCATTCCCGTCGATGCGCCGCCGGCCTTGATCATCGCGTGGTACGAGGTCATGCCGGCGTCCGTCGCCAAGGCCGCCAGCGAAAGGTCGAGCCCAGCAGGAACCCTCGCGAGATCGGGCGCGTCGGCGACGAGCTTGTCGGCGAAGCCGCCGGGCGTGAACATCCCGAGCGGAGGACGCACGCCCGAGGAGCACACTCCGACCACGTCGCCGATCGTCCACTCGGTGACCCCTTCGCCGAGCGCGCTGATGATGCCCACGTTCTCGTGGCCCTGGGTCATCGGGAGGAACGGCATCGTCCTCGCTCCGACCTCCATGTACATGATGTCGGAGTGGCACAGGCCCGCAGCCTTGACGTCGATCACCACCTCGCCGGGACCAGGTCTCGGCTCTGGGATCTCGTTCAACGAGATCGGCTTGCCTTCACCCTCGAACTGCCAAGCCTTCATGGCTCCTCCTCGGAACCCCTCGCCGTCCCGACCATCGGGCCGGTGATCGAACATGTCCAGTCAACACCGGTAGTCGGCGGCGCGCGGCCGGTTCTGAGGTTAGGCGTCGTGTCGGACCGGGTCTGTACCGGAACGCCTCACCGTGACGACGGACAGCGGACAGACGCGGCGCTGACCATCGCCCCCACGTACGGTCACGGTGTCGCTGGGTACCGACCGACCGACGACGACACCCGGCCCGTGCTCGGTGTCGACGCGGCACCCCATGGCCGGGGCGCGACCTTCGAACTCCTCGTACATCCCACGCTCGAACGCCAGGCAGCACTTCAACCGCCCGCAGGCTCCCTGGGCCTGCAGCAGGTTGCCTGCTAGGTCCTGGCCCTTCACGAGGCGCATCCCGACGGGCTCGATATCGGCGAGGAACGTGCTGCAGCACAGCTCGCGTCCGCACGAGCCGATGCCGCCCACGATGCGCGCGGCATCACGACCGCCGATCTGACGCAGGTCGATACGTGCCCCGAGCGCCGACGCCAGGTCTCGTACGAGAGCACGGAAATCCACGCGCTGCGGCGCGGTGTAGTAGACGGCCACGACCCGCCCGTACTCGCTGGAGCGGTCGTCGAGATCCACACCCACCACACGCATGGGCAGCTCGTGTTCTGCAATCAAGGCCCGTGCAATCGCGGCCACCTCGGCCTTCAGTCTGCGATTGCGCTGGTCGCGATCGAGGTCCGAAGCGGTCGCAGTGCCCCCGCAGACGGGCAGCTCCGACGCGAACTCAGAATCCTCGTCCGCCCAGGCGACCGTCGCCACCTCGGCCCCCAGCTCGGTCGGTACCAGGACGGCGTCGCCCACGGTTGCGTCGGTATTGCCGGGGTCCACGTAGTACAGGCGCCCCCCCGGCCTGAACGTCACGGCCATCACCCGCGTCATGAGTTGAACGCTAGCCCAACCTGGAATGGGAA
>DAIPZP010000050.1:0-9617 GCA_036782155.1 Propionibacteriaceae bacterium | reverse complement strand
CCCGCATCTACTACAAGGACGAGGGCGCGTCGCCGGTCGGCAGCCACAAGACGAACTCGGCCGTCGCACAGGCGTACGCGAACGCCCAGGCCGGCATCAAGAAGCTGTCCACCGAGACCGGCGCGGGCCAGTGGGGTTCCGCGCTCGCGTTCGCCACGCAGGCGTTCGGCATGGAGTGCGAGGTGTTCCAGGTGCGGAGCACGTACGACTCGAAGCCGTACCGCCACGTCCTCATGGAGACGTTCGGCGCAGTAGTGCATCCGTCGCCGTCTGAGCTGACGAACGCGGGCCGCGAGCTGCGCAAGCGGTTCCCCGACACGCCGGGGTCGCTGGGCATGGCGATCTCGGAGGCCATCGAGGTCGCCGCCGGATCCGCCGACACGAACTACTCCCTGGGCTCGGTGCTCAACCACGTGCTGCTGCACCAGACGGTCATCGGGCAGGAGGTCATCAAGCAGCTCGCGCTGTTCGATGAGGAGGCCCCCGACCACCTGTTCGCCTGCGCCGGCGGCGGGTCGAACCTGGGCGGCATCGCGATCCCGTACGTACGGGAGAACCTCGAGGGCCGTGCGGCCACACACATCGTGGCGTGCGAGCCGAAGGCGGCTCCGTCGCTCACGCAGGGCGAGTACCGCTACGACTTCGGCGACACGAGCGGCTTGACGCCGCTGCTGAAGATGTACACGCTCGGCGCCGACTTCGTGCCGGATCCGGTGCACGCGGGCGGCCTGCGCTACCACGGGATGGCGCCGCTCATCTCTCACCTGTACCACGAGAACATGATCGACGCCGTCGCGATCGGCCAGCTCGAGTCGTTCGAGGCGGGCGTGATGTTCGCTCGGGCTGAGGGCATCGTGCCGGCGTCCGAGTCGAACCATGCCATCGCCGGTGCGGTCCGCGAGGCACGCAAAGCCACCGCGGAGGGCACCTCGCCGGTGATCCTCATCGGCGTCTCGGGCTCCGGCCAGCTCGACCTTCCGGCCTACCAGGAGTTCCTGGCCGGGCGGATGGCGGATTCCTGAGTAGGTTCGCACCATGGCCAAGTCACCTGTGATCACCGTCGGCCGCTCGCTCCCCCAGCACGTCTGGGGGCTGGTCAGGGACGTCGTCCCGCCCATGCACGCGGCGGGACGTCCGTTCGTGGCCGGCGCGCTGACGCTCGGCGTGTTCGGGTGGCGTCACGGCTGGGCACGACGGACGTCTCTGGTCGCGGCCGGCACACTCGCGCTGTTCTTCCGTGCGCCGAAGCGCGTCCCGCCGACCTCTGTCGGCGCCGTGGTCGCGCCTGCGGACGGAGTGGTAGGAAAAGTCGACGAGGCCGTGCCGCCTGTGGAGCTCAACCTCGGCGACGACCCGCTGCCCCGCGTGAGCATCGCCGTGTCAGTGCTCGATCCGTACGTCCACCGGGCGCCCGTGGCGGGCATTGTCGCTGTGGTGGCTCACGAGGAGGACGGTCCCACCGCCGTACGGATCGAGACGCCCGATGGCGCGGCGATCGGCCTCGTACAGACCGCCGGACCTGTGGCCGGGCACATCGTGTGCGACGTAGCGGTCGGCGACGAGGTGGCGATCGGCCAGACGTACGGGCTCGTACGGTTCGGGTCGCACGTCGACGCGTACCTACCGGCAGGCAGCCAGATCGGTCTCAGCGTCGGTCAGCGGACCGTCGGCGGGGAGACGATCCTCACGGTCCTCGCCTGAGGCTAGCCGGACGCTCCGCTCACCGGCTCACAGGTTGGCCAGCGACATCTCCGCGAGCATCGCTTGTGCCTGCTCGGCGACCTTGTGCTCGCAGAGGACCTCGTAGCGGGTCGCCACGGTCTGCTGGACCGAGGTGAAGTCGCGTGCTCCCCGGCTCAGCGCGAAGCCTAGGGCGGCGAACCCCATGCTGACGAGGCTGCTGAACACGACTGCGGCGAGCAGCAGCGCGAGCACGTTCGCGCCGGGCAAGAAGAGCCACAGGACGAGGAACAGGATGAGCGCCGTGCTCAGGCCCTGCACGATCCCCTGCACGAGCACGGTGCGCCACGTCTTGCGGGCCAGCACGCGCTCGACCGTTCGTAGGTCGGTGCCGACGATCGCGAGGTTCCCGACGGGGAACCCGTTGTCCGCCAGATAGTCGACGGCCTTCTCCGCGGCGGGGTACGTGTCGAACACGCCGACCGAGCGTGGGTACTCCAGGTCGAACATGCTGGAGGTCCTGCTGGCGGTCGCGCTTCTCATCGGCGCGGCGAATGGGTCCTGGCTCATGTGGGTCCTTTCCGATCCTGGGTTCCAGCCTAGGCGGCAGGTCCCCGCCACCACAGCGGTGCGCGTCACTTGCTAGGTTCCCGCCATGGCCGTCTACCGTCCGCGCCGCTCGGTGCTCTACCTGCCCGCCTCGAACTCCCGCGCCCTCGAGAAGGCGAAAGGGCTGCCCTGCGACGCCGTCATCCTCGACCTCGAGGACGCCGTGGCGCCCGAGGCGAAGGCCGAGGCGCGCGAGGCGGCAGCCGCGGCTGTACGGGCGGGTGGCTTCGGACGCCGCGAGCTGGCGATCCGGGTCAACGGGGTCGGCACGGAGTGGTACGAGGCGGACCTCGCCGCCGCGTGCGCCGCCGGGCCCGACGCGATCGTCGTGCCGAAGGTGGACTCCGCCGAGACCGTACGCGCCCTGGCGGCGGCGTTCGAGGCCCACGCAGCCCCGTCCGGCACCGCACTGTGGGCCATGATCGAGACGCCGGGCGCGGTGCTGCATGTGGCCGACATCGCGAGCGCGTCCGACCGGCTCACGGTCCTCGTCCTGGGCACGAACGACCTCGTCAAGGAGCTCGGCGTCGAGCATGTCCCGGGACGCCTTCCGCTGCAGACCGCGCTCGGGCTCACCGTCCTCGGCGCCAAGGCCGCCGGCGTGGTCGTGCTGGACGGGGTCTACAACGACCTCACCGACGCGGACGGCTACCTCGCCGAGTGCCGTCAGGGACGCGCGCTCGGCTTCGACGGCAAGACGCTCATCCACCCGAAGCAGATCGACGACGCCAACGCGACGTACGCGCCGAGCGCCGAGGCGGTCGAGGACGCGCGCGGCCTGCTGGCTGCTTGGCAGGCGGCCGCGGGAGCCGGTGTCGTCACGTACCGCGGCCGGATGGTCGAGAACCTCCACGTCGCCACCGCCGAACGCGTACTGGCGCTCCACGAAGCAATCTCCGCCCTCGGCCCGGACGTGTAAGTCCACTCACGGGTTTCAGCGTGCTCCCAAGGCGTGAGCGGTTTACCCTTCTCGCGTGGCCTCTCCGACGACGATGTACATCTCGCGACTCCGTGGGCTACCCATCATCGACGTCGACGGGGACTCCATCGGGAAGCTCCACGACGTTGTGATCCAGATCCGCGGCCAAGGCCGGCCGCCGCGGGTCAAGGGTCTCGTTGCCGAACTCTTCGCGCGACGCAGGGCCTACCTGCCGATGGAACGTGTCTACTCGATCGACGCTGTGCAGATCGTGGTCTCCGGCGTCGTCAACACGCGACGGTTCCATGGGCGTGAAGGCGAGACGCTCGTGCTCGAGGATCTGGTCGGACGCCGTGCGGTGCGCCGCGGGACGAGCAGCCCCACAACGATCTTCGACGTGGCGATGCATGCCGGACGTGGCGACGACTGGGAGGTCTCCAAGGTCGCGCTGCGCGACACCCCCAAGGCCCTGCAGTTCTCGAGCCGGGTACCGGTGACGATCGTGCCATGGCAGGACGTGCCGGACCTCAGCCTCAGCGGGCTCGAGGGGGACGAGGCGCTGCTCGCGGAGATGCTCGACATGAAGCCTGCCGACGTCGCGCGAGAACTGCACGGCATGGCTCCTGAGCGTCGGATCGCCGTGGCTCGGGCGCTTGACGACGGGCAGCTCGCGGATGCGATCAAGGAATTGCCCGAGGACGAGCAGGTCGACCTCATCACGCTGCTCGACCCGGAGCGGGCCGCCGACGTGCTCGAGGAGATGGACCCGGACGACGCGGCCGACCTCATCGCCGAGCTGCCCGACGATGTCGCCGAGACGCTGCTGAGGCGCATGCGTCCCGAGGACGCGCAGGACGTCCGCGATCTGCTCGCGTACGACGACGACAGCGCCGGCGGCATGATGACGCCGGAACCGGTCATCGTCGCCCCGGACTCGACCGTCGCGGATGCGCTCGCTCTTGCGCGGGTCGAAGAAGTCCCCCCGGCGCTGGCAGGAATGGTGTTCGTGTGCCGACCGCCGCTGGACGCGCCGACGGGCCGCTACATCGGCGGCGTACACCTGCAGCGGCTGCTGCGCGAGCCGCCCTCGACGCTCGTGTCGGCGCTCATCGACCACGAGCTGCGGCCGCTCCTCCCCTCCGCCGAGTTGGCGACGGTCAGCCGATACTTCGCGACGTACGACGTGCTGGTGGTTCCAGTGGTCGACGCTGAGCAGCACCTGCTCGGGGCCGTCACCGTGGACGACGTGCTCGACCACATGCTGCCTGAGGACTGGCGAGGTCTCCAGATGGAGGGGGCCCTGACGCCTGACGAGGATCGCCGTGGCTAGGGCTCGCAAGCGCGTCGACGTCGAGCGCCTCAACTCCCCAGGTCCGGCGAAACGGACCTGGGTGCCGACGGTGCGCCTGGACTCCGAGGTGTTCGGCTCCTTCGCCGAGAAGTTCGCCCGGTTCATGGGGACGGCTCGGTTCATCGGGTGGATGACCGTCATCGTGATCGTGTGGGTGCTGTGGAACACGCTGGGCAGAGTCGAGTGGCGATTCGACCCGTACTCGTTCACGTTCCTCACGCTCGTCCTGAGCCTGCAGGCCTCGTACGCCGCCCCGCTCATCCTGCTCGCCCAGTACCGGCAGGAGGCCCGCGACCGGATCTCGCAGGACGAGGACCGCAAGCAGGCGGCCCAGTCCCGCGCCGACATGGACTTCCTCGCCCGCGAGATCGCGTCCCTGAGGATGCGGGTCGGCGACCTGGCGACACGCGACTTCATCCGCTCCGAGCTCCGTGAGTTCCTCGAGGACCTCGACGAGCGCCAGGACGAAGTGCTTCACCGGGAAGAGACCGAAGAGGTCTTATGAGGGCGCACGGGTAGCCTGTCCTGGTGCCTGCCGAGAACCCGCTGCTGCCCCTGATCCGCGCCGCCCTCCACGGGGTCCAGGATCCAGAGATCCATCGCCCGATCACCGACCTGGGGATGGTCGACGACGTCCGCGTCGACGACGCGGGCCACGCGACCGTACGGATCCTGCTCACCACCGGCGGCTGCCCGCTCCGCGACCGGCTGCGCAACGACGTGACCGCCGCCGTCAGCGAGATCGAGGGCGTCACGGGCGTCACCGTCGACATGGGTGTCATGAACGCCGAGCAACAGGGTGCTCTGCGCACGATGCTGCGGGGTGGCGTGCCCGAGCGCGAGATCCCGTTCGCCAAGGCGACGAGCCACACGCGGATCCTGGCGATCGCGTCCGGCAAGGGCGGCGTCGGAAAGTCGTCGATCGCGGTCAACCTCGCTCTCGCGCTTGCCGTCAAGGGCCGCAGCGTCGGGCTTCTCGACGCCGACGTGTACGGGCATTCCGTCCCCGACCTGCTGGGTCTCGCCGAGGACGAGGGTCCGACGGCGCTCGAGGACGTCAACCTGCTGCTCCCGGTGGAGACGCAGGGCATCAAGGTCATCAGCGTCGGCATGATGAAGCCGTCCCGCGACCAGGTCGTCGCGTGGCGCGGCCCGATCCTCGACAGGGCTCTGACCCAGCTGCTCGCCGACGTGTACTGGGGTGACCTCGACTACCTCATCCTCGACATGCCGCCCGGTACGGGCGACATCGCGATCAGCCTCGGCCAGAAGCTTCCCAACGCCGAGGTCATCGTCGTCACGACCCCGCAGCAGGCGGCCACCGAGGTGGCCGAGCGTGCAGGCACGATGGCCGGCATCATGCAGCAGAAGGTCATCGGCGTGGTCGAGAACATGGCCTACCTGGATGCCACGTGCCCCCATTGCGGCAAGAGCCACCGGGTTGACGTCTTCGGCACGGGCGGCGGCCAGAGAGTAGCGGCCACGCTCACCCAGAGGTTGGGGTACGAGGTGCCGCTGCTGGCCGAGATACCGCTCGAGACGGACTTCCGCGCGGCCGGCGATGCCGGTACGCCACTGGTGACGATCGACCCCACGCGACCCAGCGCCGCGGCTGTGGTGGACCTTGCGGACCGCATCGCAGCGTCCCGGCGCAGCCTCGTCGGCCAGCAGCTCGGGGTGATCCCGGTCGGCTGAGGCCTACGTCGCCTCGAGGTCGAAGGGAGTCCTGGGCGCCGAAGGCGCACCCGAGTCGTTGAGCACGCCGACCAGCTCGGTGGCCGCTGTTGTGACCCCTGCCGTCGCTGTGGCCAGCTCCGCGCTCGTCTCGGCGAGGGACCGCTTGGTGTCGGCGATCGTCTCGCGGAACGCCGAAATCTCCTCGGTGTCCAGCAGGTGCTTGCTGATGAACGTCCTGGGGTTGAGGTCGGCCAGGCTCAGGTCGGCGAACTCCGGGCCCAACTCGCCCGCGAGCTGATCCTTCGCCCCAGTGGCGATGTTCATGAGGTACTTGTAGACGCGGGCCGCCTTACGAGCGAACCCCGGGATCCTCTCGGGCCCGAACATGAGCACCGCGAGCACCACCAGCCAGATGATTTCAGGCGCTCCAAGATCCACGGCACGAAGGATAGCCCGCCTGCGGTAACGCCGGTGGAGCGGTACCAGAACGGGGCTACAGGCCGGCGGCGTCGAGCAGCGCCACGAAGGTCTTGGTCTGCGCCTCGGACGCGTCCAGCAAGGGCGCTCGGACGGATCCAGCACTGCGTCCCCTGGCCGCGAGACCGGCTTTGACCAGCATGACGCCCTGCGTGGCGAAGACGCCCTGGTAGACGCCCAGGAGGGCGCGGTAGCGGGCGATGGCGCCCTCGATGTCACCGGCGAGCCACGCAGCGATCACCTCGGCAGTCCGAGCGCCCGAGAAGTGGGTCGACGTGCCGACGACGCCGACTCCCCCGACGGCCAGCAACGGCAGCAGCATGGCGTCGTCACCGGCGTAGTAGGCGAGATCGGAGTTGGCCATCACCACGGCTGACTGCACGGGCTGAGCCTTGGCGTCCTTCACCGCGACGATGCGCGGGTGCTCCGCCACCTTGAGCAGCGTCTCGGTCTCGATCGGCACGCCGGTCCGGTGCGGGATGTCGTACAGGATCACCGGGCGATCGGTCGCGTCCGCGACGGCGAGGAAGTGCGCGGCCAGGGCATCCTGCGGTGGCCGCGAGTAGTACGGGGTCACGACCAGGAGGCCGTCAACGCCGGCGCCAGCGGCCTGTTGTGCCAGGTGGATCGTGTGGGCCGTGTCGAACGTGCCGACGCCCGCGATGATCTGCGTACGGTCCCCGACTGCAGCCACGACCGTCTGCAGCAGTCGCAGCTTCTCATCGTCGCTCGTCGTGGGCGACTCGCCCGTCGTGCCGTTGATGACGAGGGCGTCGTTCCGCTGCTCGTCGACCAGGTACGTAGCGAGCGCCGCCGCGGTGTCGAGGTCGAGAGAGCCGTCGGAAGCGAACGGCGTGACCATCGCCGTGATCAGCCGACCGAAGGGGGGCTGCATCACGTCAAGACTCCTTGATCACGACGAGCGGATCCCCCTCGGTCACCACGTCTCCGGGCGCCACGACGATCTCAACCACTGTCCCTGTGACGTCAGCCAGCACCGGGATCTCCATCTTCATCGACTCAAGCAGGACCACCGAGTCCAGGGGACCCACAGTGTCCCCCACGGCGACATCCACCGACAACACATTTGCGACGATCTCGGCACTGACCGTGTGACTCATGGGGCTCATCGTAGGGCCCCTTCCACTAGGGTGAGATCGTGAGTCCCACAGCCGCCGCGATCTCCGGCAAGCACGCTCCCAAGCCCGCCGCTTGGGCCCACACCGAGGACTACGTCCCGGAATCTCCCGCAGGCATGGCCGCGCGTGCCGCAGCCGTTGACCTCGGCCTCGTAGCGCCGAGCCGTGGCGCGGCGCAGGCCCTCACGTTCCTTGCGCGCGTCCTGCACGCCAAGGCCGTCGTCGAGATCGGCACGGGCGCCGGCGTGGCCTCTCTCGCGCTGCTGGACGGCATGGACCCCGAGGGAATCCTCACGACGATCGACGCCGAGTCCGAGTACCAGAACGTCGCGCGCCGGATCATCGCCGGCACCGGCATCCGCTCGCAGCGGCTGCGGACCATCGCCGGTCCAGCGCTGACCGTGCTGCCGAAGCTCAGCGACGGCGCGTACGACCTCGTGCTGATCGCGGGTGAGCCTCTGGACGCCCATCAGCACCTCGAGCAGGCGATCCGGCTGCTCCGCCATGGCGGCGTCCTCGTCCTGTCGCATGCGATGCTCGGTGGCACGGTGGCCGACCCCACGAACGAGGAGGACGAGACGCTCATCACGCGCGACGTCCTCGAGGCTGTGTCAGGGATGGAAGACCTGACGCCGGTCTTCCTGCCCGTCGGCGACGGACTGCTGGCTGCGGTCAAGCACTGACCGCAGCCGTAGGCGTCAGTCCTGGACGATCTTCGTGTTCTTCGGGACGACCGTGACGCCCTCGTCGGAGACGTAGAACCCGCGTGCCAGGTCGTGGTCATGGTTGACGCCGATCTCCACGCCTTCAGGCACCACGACGTTCTTGTCGAGGATGGCGCGGCGGATCACCGCGTTGCGGCCCACCCTGCTGCCCGAGAAGATGACCGACTCCTCGATCTTGGCCCACTTCTCGATGAGCACGTTCGGGCTCAGCACCGACCTGTCGACGTCGCCGCCGGAGATGATGCAGCCCGAGCCGACGATGGAGTCCTCGGCGGTACCGCGCAGCGTGAACTTCGCGCCCGGCACCTGCGCCTGGCTCGTCCAGATCGGCCACTTCCGGTTGTACAGGTTGAACTCCGGAACGACGGAGACGAGATCCATGTGCGCCTCGTGGTACGCGTCGATGGAACCGACGTCACGCCAGTAGTTGCGGTCCTTGTCCGTCGCACCCGGAACGGAGTTGGTCGTGAAGTCGTACACCTGCGCATCACCGGCGTCGACGAACGCCGGGATGATGCTGCCGCCCATGTCGTGGCGCGAGGTCTCGTCCTCGGCGTCGGCGTGGAGCATCTCGACGAAGGCGTCGGTGGAGAAGATGTAGTTGCCCATGGACGCGAAGGACTCCTCGGGCGAGTCGATCAGCCCGGGCGGATTGGCCGGCTTCTCCAGGAACTGACGGATCTTGCCGTCGGCTGCAGCGTCGATGATGCCGAAGTCGGACGCGGTCGCGCGCGGCACCCGGATACCGGCGACCGTGCAGCCGAGCCCGGAGTCCATGTGCGCCTCGAGCATCTGCTCGACGTCCATCCGGTAGATGTTGTCGGCGCCGAACACGACGATGTAGTCGGGCTGGTCGTCGTCGATCAGGTTCATCGACTGGAAGATCGCGTCCGCGCTCCCCTGGAACCATTGCTTGCCCGTGCGCTGCTGCGCCGGTACGGACGTCACGTAGTTGTTCAGCAGGACCGACATGCGCCACGTCAGGGAGATGTGCCGGTCGAGCGAGTGCGACTTGTACTGGGTGAGCACGGCGATGCGGC
>DAIPZP010000049.1:0-9631 GCA_036782155.1 Propionibacteriaceae bacterium | reverse complement strand
GTTTGCTTGGCCGGTTGCGCGCGGGGCGTCTGCGGCACACGCGCCTAAACCGACTCCTCAGCAGGCTCGTTGTCCGACTCGAGAGCGGCCGGCTCTTCAGCAGCCGGCGGCTCTGAGGCCTCCGCGACGGGCGACTCCAGCGACACGGCGGGGGCCTTCACGGTCGTGACCGTGAAGGCGGGCTTCTCAGCATCGACAGGCGAGTCTGCCGAGGCAGGAACGTCGAGGATCGTCGTCCTGTACGTGGCGCGGACCTCCGCGGCCTTGCGCCGACGCTCGACGCGCTCGCGATGGGCCTTCATCTCCGGCTCGCTCTCTCGCAGCTGCGTCAGCAGCGGGGAGGCGATGAAGATCGATGAGTACGCTCCGGCGATCATGCCGACGAACAGGGCAAGGCCGAGGTCCTCGAGTGGGCCGGAACCGAGCACGACGACGCCAGCGAACAGCAGCGCGGCGACCGGCAGCACACCGATGATCGTCGTGTTGAGCGATCGGACGAGGACCTGGTTGACGGCGTGGTTGGCGGCCTCGGAGTACGTGCGCTTGTCCATCTCCATCGCCGCCACGTTCTCGCGGATCTTGTCGAACACGACGACCGTGTCGTACAGCGAGTAGCCGAGGATGGTCAGCACGC
The DNA here is from genome assembly GCA_036782155.1 of Propionibacteriaceae bacterium. GTDB lineage: Bacteria > Actinomycetota > Actinomycetes > Propionibacteriales > Propionibacteriaceae > Fen-668. Next base: position 8,997 of record DAIPZP010000049.1, on the reverse strand, counting down.
CGATCATCGTCGCCGGGGTGACGGTGAAGCCGACGAGTGCGTAGATGCCGATCGTGATGATCAGGTCGTGCAGGAGCGCACCCAACGCCGCAAGCGACATCTTGACGTCTCGGAAGTAGATCCAGATCAACAGAGCCACGAGCACCAGGAACACCACGAGCGCGAGCGCTGCCTGCTGGGTGATCTGGCTCCCCCACGAGGCACCGATGATCTGGTACGCGACCTCGTCCGACGACTTCCCGGCCTTCGTCGCGATCGCCGCACGTACGGTCTTCTGCTCCGACACGCTCAGTGAGCGGGTCTGGACCCGCACCTTCGAGTCTCCGATGGTCGTGACGACCGTGCTGTCAAGGCTGGGCACGCCGGTGGCGAGCACCGCACCGCGGTAGTCGGTCACCGTCGTGGCCGTGACGGCCGTCGGAACCTGGAAGTCAGACCCGCCGCGGAACTCGATGCCGAGGTCCAACCCACGGATGAGCAGAGCGGCGATCGAGATCACGAGCGCAATGGCGGAGATCGTGTACCAGATCTTGCGACGGCCGATGAAGTTGTACGCGATGTCGCCGGTGTAGAGACGATGCGTCAGGCGCTTACGCAGCTCGGTCTTGCGGTCGAGGGTCGGGGTCGTCATGTCAGACCTTCTTCCTGGCCACGACTGGCCGGCGAACGACCCCGGACGTAGCATCGTGGGCCGGACCGATGTGGCCGGCGTCCAGCCCGGACCCTCGCATGCCGGTGCCGAAGAACGTCGTCTTGACGAGCAGAGCGAGCACGGGCTTGGTGAAGAAGAACACGATGATCAGGTCGAGGATCGTGGTCAGACCGAGCGTGAACGCAAAGCCCTTCACCCCTCCCAGCGCCAGGACGAACAGCACGACCGCGCTGAGCAACGACACGGAGTCGGCTACGACGATCGTCCGTCGGGCCTTCAACCAGCCGGACTCCACGGACGTCTTGATACTTCGACCGTCGCGCATCTCGTCACGTATTCGTTCGAAGTAGATGACGAAGGAGTCCGCCGTCACGCCGATCGCCACGATCGCGCCGGCGATCGCGGGAAGGCTCAGGGCGAAGCCCATCGAGGAGCCGAGCAGGACCATGAGGGCGTACGTGCCGGCCGCTGCCATCGACAGCGATGCCACGACCACGAGCGCCAGCGCTCGGTAGTAGAGGATGGAGTACAGCAGCACGAGGACGAGGCCGATCGCACCGGCGATCAGACCGGCACGGAGCTGGTCGGCACCGAGGGTCGCCGAGACGTTGTCGACGCTGGACACGTCGAACGTGAGCGGCAGCGCGCCGTACTTCAGCACGTTGGCCAGGTCTGTCGCCGACTTCTGCGTGAACGATCCGGTGATCTGTGCGTTGCCGCCGGGGATCTCCGCAGCGACCGACGGAGCGGAGATCACCTTGCCGTCGAGGACGATGGCGAACTGGTTCATCGGGCTGGTCTGCGTGGCGAGGTACGTGGTTGCCGAGGCGAACAGGTCGGCGCCGAGCGTGTTGAAGCTCAGGTCCACGACCCAGCTCAGCTGGTTCGCCGGGACGCCGGCCGTGGCCGCGGTGACGAGGTTGCCCTCGAGGAGGGTCGGGCCGAGAAGATACTTCGCCTGTCCGGTCGTCGCGAGATCACTGCGCAAGCAGGAGAACAGCGGCTGATCGGCGACATCCGGGAACGCGTCGCCGCAGGAATAGGCGCTGAAGTCCTGCGTATCGGCGGTCGCCGGCACCCACGCGAGCTGCGAGGTCAGGAGACCCTTGCGCGCGCTGTCCGCACTCGGCAGGGGCGACGTGAGCGCGGTCGGCCGCGGGCTGCTCAGCACCGGCACCGCGGGAAGCGCGGTCGCCTGGTCTGTGGCCGGCGAGTTGGTGGTCGACTCGACCTGGTAGACGGCACGGAACTCGAGCTGTGCGGTCTGTCCGACGAGCTGTACGAGCTCGTCCTTCTGCATGTTGGGCACCGAGACCTGGATCTGGTTGCCACCTGTCGTGGTGACCTCGGACTCGCCGACGCCGAGGGAGTCGACGCGCTGCTGGATGATCGTCTTCGCGAGCTCCAGGCTGGTCTGGTCGACCGATCCGGTCCCCGTGGAGTTCTTGGCGGTCAACGTGATGGTCGTTCCGCCCTGCAGATCGAGACCGAGCCTCGGGGTCCAGGTGTGCGACAGCCCCATGAGTACGTACAACCCCGTCAGGATGACCAGGAAGGAGATGAGCGTACGCACCGGGTGCGTTCGCCGGATGCTGCTACTAGCCACGTGAACTGCCTTATCCCTGGTCCGCCAACTTGTCGGTCGGCCTGCCCGTCTCGGCTTCCGGCTCCGCCGCGACCTCGTCGGTGGCGATCAGTGCCTCGTTGGCGAAGGGGGACGTGGCAGCAGGATCGGTGGTCAAGGCCGCGTCCTCAAAGCTGGGCTCCACGCTCTCGGGCTCGGCGACGTCCGCGTACTCGAACTCGTCCTCGTCGTCCTTCAGCGGACGGATGATGGCCTGGCGCACGAACGTGAGCTCGACACCGGGTGAGACCTCGACGACCACCTGCTTGTCGCCCAGGTGCTTGAGCGTGCCGAAGATGCCACCCGACATCATGACCCGCGAGCCTGCCTGGAGCGAGCTCTGAAGCTCCGCCGCTTCCTTCGCGCGCTTCCGCTGGGGCCGGATGATCAGGAAGTAGCCCGCCACGATGAGCACAGCGATCATCGCCAGAGTTAACGGATCCATTTCATCCCTTGACTAAGAGTTCTGGCCCTGCCGACGCGGAGCCTTGCACAGCCTAGCGGCCGGTCCCTGTCTGAACCGAACCAGCGTCCGGCGTGGGCTCAACCTGTGTGTTCCCGATGGCGGGTTCAGTCGAACAGGCCGGGTGGCAAGAGGGCGCCCGGGGGCGGTTCGAGACCGAGGTGGGCGTACGCGAACGGGGTGGCGACACGTCCCCGAGGCGTCCGCATGAGGAAGCCCTGACGTACCAGGAAAGGTTCGGCGACCTCCTCGACGGTCTCGGTCTCCTCCCCCACGGCGATCGCCAGCGTGCTCAAGCCCACAGGTCCACCGCCGAACTTGCCGCAGATAGCCTCCAGCACGCCCCTGTCCAGCCGGTCGAGACCGAGCTCGTCAACCTCGTACAGCTTCAGAGCCTCGAGAGCCAGCGCGTCGGTCACGACACCGTCGCTCCGCACCTGCGCCACGTCGCGGACACGTCGTAGGAGGCGGTTGGCGATGCGGGGCGTGCCGCGCGAGCGCGAGGCGATGAGCTCTGCGGCCGTGCCTTTGATCGGTACGTCGAGGCGCTGAGCCGATCGGCGGACGATGTGCGTCAGCGAGCTCGCCTCGTAGAACTCGAGCTGGGCGGTGAACCCGAACCTGTCGCGGAGCGGTCCAGGCAGCAGACCGGCGCGGGTCGTGGCGCCGACGAGGGTGAACGGCGGGATCTCGAGCGGGATCGCCGTGGCGCCGGGTCCCTTGCCGACCACCACGTCCACGCGGAAGTCCTCCATCGCCAGGTAGAGCAGCTCCTCGGCGGGCCGTGACATCCGGTGGATCTCGTCGAGGAAGAAGACCTCACCCTCGGACAGTCCCGACAGGATCGCGGCCAGGTCGCCCGCGTGCTGGATGGCGGGACCTGACGAGATGCGCAGCGGGGCGCCGAGCTCGTTCGCGATGATCATGGCCAGGGTGGTCTTGCCGAGCCCGGGAGGACCGCTCAGCAGGACGTGGTCGGGCACCGTGCCGCGGTGCTTCGCCGCCTGCAGGACCAGGCTCAGCTGGTCGGAGACTCTCGGTTGCCCCTCGAATTCGGCGAGGGTCGTAGGACGCAACATCGCCTCGGCGGTGCGCTCGTCGGGCGTCGCATGGGGATCGACGGGACTGGGCTCATGCACGGAGAGCAACCTACTTGGCCAGCGTGCGCAGCGCCGCCCGCATCAGGGGGGCCACGCCGAGCGTGGGGTCCTCGTCCGCGAGCGGCTGGACGCGGTCGCACGCCGCCTCGGCGTCTCGCGTGGACCATCCGAGCCCTTCGAGACCGAGCCGTACCTGCTCGCGCCAGAGCGGGGCGACGGGCGTCGCCAGGCCGACAGGGTCTGTCGCGGCGAGTGCTGCCACCTTGTCCTTGAGCTCGATGACGAGGCGCTGGGCTCCGCGCCGGCCGATGCCTGGCACCGAGGACAGGGTGGCGAGGTTCTCGGTAGCGATGGCCGTACGGAAGTCGCCGGGCGTCAGTACCGACACGATCGCGAGCGCGAGTTTCGGCCCGACCCCTGTGGCCGACTGAACCAGCTCGAACATCTCGCGCCCTGAGTCGTCGGCGAACCCGTACAGGGTCAGCGAGTCCTCGCGTACCACCAGTGAGGTGGCCAGAGTCGCCTCCTGGCCGGTACGAAGTCCCGCGCACGTGCTCGGCGCGCACAGCAGCCGCAGCCCCATGCCGCCCACAGTGACGACGGCCCACGTGGCACCCACGGCGCTCACCACACCGGTGACGCTCGCGATCACGACGCGCTCCTCGCAGCGATGACCTGGGCCCAGGTGGTGGGCCGCGGGGTCGACGTCTCAGCCGCCTCGCGCAACCGTTCGGCCGCCGCCCCACGCCAGGCGTGACAGATGGCCAGGGCTACCGCGTCGGCGGCGTCCGCCGGCTTCGGTGCGCTGTCGAGCTTGAGGATCCGCGCGACCATCGTGCCGACCTGTGCCTTGTCCGCGCGGCCGGATCCGCTGATGGCCGCCTTGACCTCGCTCGGGGTGTGCTGCGTGGCGGGAATGCCGTGACGCGCTGCCACGAGCAAGGCGACACCGGCGGCCTGGGCGGTGCCGATCACGGTCGTCACGTTGTGCTGCGCGAACACCCGCTCCACCGCGATCGCGTCGGGGCGATGAGCGGCGATCCACTCCTCGAGCCCCAGCTCGATCTGCAGCAGGCGGCGTGAGATGTCCAGGTCCGTGCTCGTACGGATCACGCCCGCCGCGACCAGCTCCGCACGTCCGGGGCTGCCGATCACCACGCCGATACCACAGCGCGTGAGACCGGGATCAACGCCCATCACCAGCACCGGGAGGTCCTTTCCGAACACATGTTCGAGAGGCTAGCCCGTCGAAGAGCGGTCACTGCGATGCCACGCCGAAATGGAGGATCACTCCTCCTCGAGGGCGGCCTCGATCTCCGGGGCGACGGCGTCGTTCGCGTACACGTTCTGCACGTCGTCGAGGTCCTCGAGCGCATCCAGCAGCTTGTACAGCTTGCGGGCGCTGTCGGCGTCGTCGACCGCCTGCTCGAAGGAGGGGACGAACGCGACGTCGGCCGACTCGTAGTCGAGCCCGGCGGCCTGCACAGCCTTGCGCACGGCGACGAGCTGGTTCGGGTCGGAGGTGATGGTGAATCCCTCGCCCTGGTCGACGATGTCCTCCGGCTCGGCCTCGATGGTCGCCTCGAGCAGGTCGTCCTCGCTCAGGGTCCGGCCTTCCTGCAACTTGTCCACCTCGATGACGCCCTTGCGGGAGAACAGCCGCTGTACGGAGCCGACGTCGGCCATCGTGCCGGAGTTGCGCGTCACCGCGACGCGGACGTCGGACGCCGAGCGGTTGCGGTTGTCGGTGAGGCACTCGATCAGGATCGCGACACCTGCCGGGCCGTACGCCTCGTACATGATCGTCAGGTACTCGGAACCGCCGCCCTCGGCACCGGATCCGCGCTTCACCGCACGGTCGATGTTGTCCAGAGGGACGGAGGTCTTGCGTGCCTTCTGGATCGCGTCGTAGAGGGTCGGGTTGCCGCTCGTGTCGCCGCCGCCGGTCCTCGCGGCGACCTCGATGTTCTTGACGAGCTTGGCGAAGAGCTTGCCCCGCTTGGCGTCGATGACCGCCTTCTTGTGCTTGGTCGTCGCCCACTTGGAGTGCCCGCTCATCGGTTCCCTTCCTCACCACTGCCAGAACGTGCCCACTCTACGCAGCCGACGCTGCGCCCGGCGAACCCTGGTTCAGTGGAGGACGCGCGCGTAGCCGACCAGCGCGTCCACCGCGTCGTAGCCCAGGCCGCGGTAGCGAGCCATCTCAGCGATCGGATCGTCCGTGTCCACGCCGATCCCCGCGCCAGGAAGGCCCGCCTCGAAGAACGAGGTCGCCGAGGCCTGGAGCAGCAGCCCGGAGAAGCCCCGACCGCGCCAGCCAGGGATGACTCCGAGCCGGTCGGTCCAGCCCTCCTGCGGCTCGTCCTCTGAGGTGTCCTCGACGCAGTTGAGCGCGTAACCGATGACCCGGTCGCCCACGGTCAGCGCCCATGAGAGCTCGGGACGACTGCCCGGACGGGTCATCGACTCGTGCCACTCCGCGGGACCGATCTGTTTCGCGCCCAGACGGCCCAGGAAGGCCTCGTTGTGCGCGGCGAGCACGGCGATGGCGGGGACGGACGGGTACGGCCGGAGGGCTACCGCATCGGGGACCTCCGGGGGCGTCGGCGGTTTGTCCGGGTTGAACGTACGGTGCGCATCGAGGTACCAGGTCTCGGGCAGCAGCCCGTACGACTCGTACAGCTCGCGCATCGCCGTGAGCTTCGAGTCTGCGACGGCGTAGACCTTGAGCGGCCCGTGGTGGGCGCGACGCGTCGCGTAGTCCCAGCGCTTCGCGGCAGCCATCTGCCACTCGAGCAGCGCGTGGCCGATGCCCTTGTCGCGCCACGCGGGATGGATGCCACCCACGAGCCTCACGCGCCGAGGAGAGGTGTCCTTCGGGTGCACCAGGTCGATCCCGTACGCGACGATCGACCCTCGACGGTCGCGCCCGACCACGGCCACCTGGGAGACGTCTTCACCCGACTTCTCGAGCGAGTCGAGGATCTCGTCGATGCTGTGCCGCTCAAGGGCCTCGTCGAGGTGTTCGATCGCGGCCGCCAGGGAGGAGACTTCCGCATGGTCGGACTGCAGCAGCGGCTCCCAGTAGAGGACCCCCCGGTCACGCAGAGCCTCCAGCGGGTCGTTGACCATGCTGCTCCCGTGTCTCGACGTCCGCACCACCATGTGCCTCACCGCCATCGTAACGGGCGCGACCGAGCCCCCGAGACGTCAGGCCCAGATGCGTCGTCTGGTCCTGGCGTTGTCGCGATCCGGGTCGGTGCGCTCCCAGAGCCGGCGCCACGCAGGCATCGACCGGACGAGCGGTGAGGTGACCTGGCCGCTGACGACCTGCCACCACGTGGCGTCGTCCTCGGCCAGCAAGTCCCCGACGACGTCGAAGGAGCGCTGGGCCACCGTGACGGGGTTGGCATCGCGGATCTCGTCGCCGTACCGCACGAGGACCTCGTCCACGTTCCTCAGCGTGGGAAGGCGTGACGCTACCTGGGGGCTCACGGCCAAGCGCCGGACCACAACGGGGACGACTGCCCGCTCGAACCGGGTGGCGAGCTGGGCGGCTTGAGCGACGACGTCGACGGCGGCCGGCGAAGCGAAGTCGGTGACGATCAGCACGCTCCGACCCTGCGAGAGGGCTTTCGGTACCCGGGTCGTGACGACCTTCCAGGACGCGGGGATGGCTTCGAGCAGCACGGCGAGGTCGGCGCCCGACTCGACGTGGGCCAACGCGACCCTCGCGTCACCCGAGCGGCTCGACAACCCAGTGACCTCGACCTTGACCCGCCGCAGCCACCCGACGAAGGGGTCGCGCAGTGACGCGCGTACGGGAACTGGCAGGGCGGATCGGCGCTGCTGCACCGGCAGCCGCTCGACGTCGCCAGGGCTCAGGGCGCCACGCCCCCACCGCCAGTTCCGACCGACGAGACGGACATCCTTGAGCGCTCCCTGGAACGGGTTGTGCCACGACGCCGGCCGGGACCTGTGCGTGCTCCGCGGGTCGGCCCAGGCCGCGAACTCCCGGGTCATGACACCGCCACCTGGACGCCCACGGCATCTCGCACGTACGTGATGGCAGGACGGCGCCCGAGGCGTGTCGAGGCGATCTCCAGCGCGTCGGCGTACGTGGTCGCGGCACGGAAACCCATCACTTCGGCGGTACGCCGGTTGGCGCCGACGAAGATCACGTCGCCCAGCGCGGCGATCGCGGGCTGCAGGTCGAACCACTGGTGGAAGGCGTGCAGCGGGTGGTACGCGCCGCGCTGCCGGTACAGGTCGGTGTACCAGGGATCCGCCGCGAACCTCGGCAGGAAGCGCGTCGCGATCTCGTCGGGGTCGCTCGTCTCGGGCAGCACCTCGGCGATCATGTCGGCCGCAGCCCCGTAGTGGCGCGTGGAGAAGCGGTCACCGAGCGGGTGGAACGCGATCACCGCGCCACCCTCACGCACGATCGGAGTCTCGCCACCGAGCCCGTACGCGTGGTGGAGGACCCACCATGCGGCGCCGAGGGGGCTGCCGTCGCCGTCGGGCGCCGCGGCGTGCACCGGCGGGACGCCAGTGACGAGCACGTCGGCCGAGCCCTTCACCGCGACACGCTGGTGCCCCGCGAGCGTCGCCTGCGCGGACTGGCGCACCTCGTCGAGCGTCCCCGAGAACACGCCGAGCACCGGGTAGGCGACCGGGCGGTCGGCGTACAGGAAGCGTCCTGCCTGGACGGGCGCGGTGGCCAGCGCCCTGCGGCTGCCGAGGTAGGCCGCCTGCTCCTTGATCGACCACTCCCACTCGCGGGAGGACACGAACCGGACCGGCCCGCTGTACGAGGGCTGGCCGAGAACGACAGCCACGCTGATCGCGTCCACGCGGTCGGACACGACCTGGCGCACGGGTGCGGGGTCACCCTTCCAGCCGTACGCGAGGTCGATGGTCTCCGCGGAGGCGAGCCCCGAGGTGAACTCGTCCAAACCCGCATGCTCGGCGCCGGTGACGACGCTCACGTGGACGACCAGGTCCGACTCGACGACGCGCCGGTTGAACCGGATCTGGACGCCCTCGGACTCCCCGATCGTCATCAGCGTGGTGTCGTCGCTGGCATCGTGGCTTGTCAGCCTGGGGTCGCTCGCGAAGCTGCGGCTCACCCGCTCGCCGAGCAGCCGGCGCATGTCAT
>DAIPZP010000048.1:5689-9656 GCA_036782155.1 Propionibacteriaceae bacterium | reverse complement strand
GACCTTGGCAAAGATTCGGGCGAAGTCGATCGTCGGGTCATTGGGGATCCAGTCGAAGCTGCCGTGCCGCCCGGCGACGTACCCATCAAGGCTGGCGGCGACGTTGTACCTCACGAGACGCATGTGACCTCCTGGCTGGTTTCGCCGCGAGGATCGTCAGCGGCGCTGGGCGGACTGTTTGATGCGGTTGGTGAGCTCGGTCACCTTGGTGTAGACGTCGCGGTCGCGGCCCATGAGGTCTTTGATCTTGCGGTTGGCGTGCATGACCGTGGTGTGGTCGCGGCCGCCGAACTGCTGGCCGATCTTGGGGAGGCTGGCGTCGGTGAGGTCGCGGCACAGGTACATGGCGATCTGACGCGCGGTCGCCACGCTCTGCACACGGCCGGGGCCGGTGAGCTCGTCGAGGGAGAGGTCGAAGTACGTGGCCGTCTCGGTCATGATCATCGAGATGGTGATCGGGTGCTCGTCGCCCTCGGGGATGAGGTCCTTGAGTACCGCCGCGGCCAGGTCGAGGTCGACGGTCTGCTTGTTGAGCGACGCGTACGCGGTGACGCGGATCAGCGCACCCTCCAGCTCGCGGATGTTGCTCTGGATCTTCGTGGCGATGAACTCCAGCACCTCCGGCGGCACCGTGAGGCCCTCGTGCAGCGCCTTCTTGAGCAGGATCGCGATGCGGGTCTCCGGATCCGGCGGCTGGACGTCGGTGATCAGGCCCCACTCGAACCGGCTCCGCAGCCGCGGCTCGAGCGCCTCGAGGAGCTTCGGCGGACGGTCGGAGGTCATCACGATCTGCTTGCTCGCGTTGTGGAGCGTGTTGAACGTGTGGAAGAACTCCTCCTGCGTACCGATCTTGCGCTCCAGGAACTGGATGTCGTCGATCAGCAGCACGTCGACGTCGCGGTAGGCGCGCCGGAACTGAGCCTGCCGGTTGTCGGAGATCGCGTTGATGAACTCGTTGGTCATCTCCTCGGTGGAGACGTACTTCACGCGCAGGTGCTGGTGGTACGTCTGCACGTAGTGACCGAGCGCGTGCAGCAGGTGGGTCTTGCCGAGGCCGGACGCCCCGTAGATGAGGAGCGGGTTGTACGACTTGCCGGGCGCCTCCGCGACGGCCACCGCGGCCGCATGGGCGAAGCGGTTCGACGGGCCGATGACGAACGTCTCGAGCGTGTACTTCGGGTTGAGCCGCGCGTGGTCGTGCCTGGCCTTCGGCGACGGGCTCGGCTCGGCCTCTTCGAAGTCGTCGGGCGAGTCGTACCCGTCAGTCCTGACCTCGCCGACGTGGAGGGTCTGGTCGATCGTCACTCCGATGTGGGCCGGCTCGCCGAGCGCATCGCTCAACGCCGCTTCGATACGTGGGCGGAGGCGGTTCTCGAGGCGGTCGCGGGTGAACTCGTTGGGCGCAGCGATCATCAACGTGGACTCGTGCATGGTCAGCGGAACACAGCTGGACATGATGGCTCGGCTGGGTACATCCAGCGCGGCAGCGACACGTGTCCACAACCGCGAGACGTCCCTGTCGAGGCCGACGGAAGGACCGTCCGTCATGTCCCTCCTAGCCAGAGCACGGTTGTCTGCGTCATCCCACCAATTGCGGGGACTCTCCGGACCTGGTTGTCCACATGACACTACCGTGCCTGTGGACAGTCACAGCCGCGTGTGGGGTCCGTCGGGTGACGGGAACGTGGAGAAACCTAACGGCCCCATCGCACGCCGCGCAACCTCATGCAGCATGATTCCGTGCGTCGTCGGCGTGTCGCCTGGAGTTCACCCGGTGTTGGTACTAGTGGCAGCGCGAAACGGGTCTTCTTGACGCGTCCACCTGCTGGTCATAACGACCATTTGACGGAATCGCCAGACTGTTCGCCGAGGGCCGTGATGGACCGCGCCAGGGCCTTCGCTGGACACGGTTTGCTCGCCGCTGGGCTGCCGCGTAAAGTAGACGGGTCGCTGAACTAAGCGGCCGTTCCCGTGCGCCTGAGGGCGTGCGACGACACAGATCACCCGGGAGAGTCCCATGAGCAAGCGCACGTTCCAGCCGAGTAACCGGCGCCGCAGCCGCACGCACGGCTTCCGTACCCGCATGCGGACCCGCGCCGGTCGCGCCATCCTGTCCGCGCGTCGCCGTAAGGGCCGCGCCGAGCTGTCGGCCTGACCCACACATGCTGCCGGCGGCTGCTCGGCTTCGATCGTCCGACGATTTCAGGGCGACGGTACGTCACGGTCGGCGCATCGGCCGTACCACTGTCGTCCTCCACGTCGTCTCCCGTCCGGACACCATCACCCGGGCGGGCTTTGTCGTCTCTAAAGCTGTGGGGGGCGCGGTGACGAGGAATCGGGTCAAGCGCCGCCTGCGCCACCTGGTGGCGGCGCGCCTGGCCGATCAGACCAAGGGCGTGGACGTGGTCGTACGCGCGCTGCCCGAGGCTGCGACATCACCGGAGCGCCTTCCCGCCGACTTCGCCTCCGCGTGGCAGAAGGCCGTCGCGTGAAGTACGTACTGATCGGCTTCGTACGGCTCTGGCGCCGGATCATCTCGCCGCTGTACGGCGACGTCTGCAAGTACCACCCGACCTGCTCGGCGTACGGGCTGCGCGCGCTCGAGGTCCACGGCGCGATCCGCGGCAGCTGGCTGACGATCCGTCGTATCGGGCGCTGCCACCCGTGGTCGATGGGCGGCGTCGACTACGTCCCAGGCACTCCAGAGGCCGAGCAGTGGCTCGCGCAAGTGGCCGCAACAACATCTCCGATGGGGCCCGTCGGCTCCGCAGCGTCAGGGGTTAAGGAATGACCGCTCTGCTCGTACCACTCGCGTTCTGGGACTTCCTGAACGCCATCATGAGCCCGCTGTACGGCGCGGTGTCCGGCATGCTGGTCGTCGCGCACGCGGTGTGGGCCCCGGTCTTCGGCAGCGGCTCCGGCGTGACCTGGGTCATGTCGATCGTCAGCCTGACAGTGGTCATCCGCACACTCCTGATCCCGCTCTTCGTCAAGCAGATCAACTCCGCGCGGAACATGCAGCTCATCCAGCCGAAGATCAAGGCGCTGCAGGACAAGTACGGCGCCGACCGCGAGAAGCTCGGCCAGGAGACGATGAAGCTCTACAAGGAGGAGGGCGTCAACCCCGCCGCCTCCTGCCTACCGCTGCTGCTGCAGATGCCGATCTTCATCGCGCTGTACACCGTGCTCAACGGTGTGTCGCGGGCCAAGGACGTAAACGCACTGAGTGGCGCCAACGTCGGGTTCTTCTTCGAGAAGAACCCGGAGCTCGTCACGTCGTTGCAGTCGTCGGACATCTTCGGTGCCAAGCTCGCCGGCACGTTCTTCCCGATCAGCCCGTTCGGCGCCACGCAGATCACGGCGCTCGTACTCATGGTCGGGATGACCGGCGTGCTGTTCATGACGCAGCTTCAGCTCATGAGCAAGAACATGCCCCCGGAGGCGCTGACCGGCCCGTTCGCCCAGCAGCAGAAGATGATGCTCTACATCTTCCCGGTCATGTACCTATTCATGGGCGTCTCGATCCCCGTCGGCGTGCTCGTGTACTGGCTGACGTCGAACGTGTGGACGCTCGGCCAGCAGTACCTGCTCATCCACAACAACCCGACGCCGAACACGCCCGCCTACATCGAGTGGGAGGAGCGGATGATCCGCAAGGGCAGGGATCCCAAGATGATCCAGGCCGAGCGGATCGCCAAGCGTCAGAAGCGCCCCGTGACCACGCCCGCCCCGGCTGTCGTGTCGACCACGAGCGATGACGGGAAGCCGCCCGTCAAGCGGCAGCAGGTGCAGCGCCAGCAGATCCAGCGGCAGCAGCCCCGCGCCGGGTCGCGTTCGACGCGCAAGAAGACCCCTGGGACTCAGGGCCAGGCAGATACCAGCGCCGAGGCCTGATGCCCGCAGCACTCCCGCAATTGGAGGAAACGATGACTGACCAGACCGTGTCCGACGAGGTGACAGAGGTGGA
>DAIPZP010000048.1:0-5589 GCA_036782155.1 Propionibacteriaceae bacterium | reverse complement strand
GAGAACGAGGGCGAGATCGCGGCCGACTACCTCGAGGAGCTGCTGGACATCGCGGACCTCGACGGCGACATCGACACGTACGTCGAAGGCGGCCGCGCCCACGTCTCCATCGTCACCGAGGGCGACCTGCTCGTGGGGGCTGACGGCGCGGTGCTCGAGGCGCTGCAGGAGCTCGCCCGCCTGGCCGTGATGACCGAGACCGGTCGTCGCAGCCGGCTCATGCTCGACATCGCGGGCCACCGCGATCGCCGCCGCAAGGAGCTCGAGGTCCTGGCGAAGGACACGATCGCTGACGTGAAGGAGTCGGGCGAGCCCGTACGCCTCGCTCCCATGAACCCGTTCGAGCGCAAGATCGTCCACGACGTCGTCGCGGCCGCCGGCCTCGTCAGCGAGTCGGAGGGCGAGGAGCCGCGCCGCTGCGTCGTTGTACGCCCCGCCTGATGAGTGACGAACCGGCGGCGACGTCCCCGACCCCGGCAGCGGTGAGTGAGTTGTACGGGGACGCGCTGGGCACGATCGAGGCGTACGTGTCCGTGCTGGCCACGCGTGGCGTCGAGTGGGGCCTCATCGGCCCGCGCGAGGTGCCGCGGCTGTGGGAGCGCCACGTACTCAACAGCGTCGCGATCGCCGGGCTGATCGCGTCGGGCGCCACGGTCGCCGACGTCGGCTCGGGCGCCGGGCTGCCGGGCATTCCCCTGGCGGTGTTGCGGCCGGACCTCGACGTCGTCCTGCTCGAGCCGAAGGTGCGGCGGGCAGACTTTCTCACTCAGACCGTCGACGAGCTGGGGCTCGGGGATCGCGTACGGGTCGTCCGTGCGCGCGCCGAGGAACATCGGGCGACGTACGACGTGGTGACCTGTCGCGCGGTAGCCCCGCTCGGACAGCTGCTCGGCTGGACGTCCCGCCTGTTCCTGCCGGACGGCGAGCTGCTGGCGCTCAAGGGGGCGTCGGCCGAGGACGAGGTGGCGGCCTCGCGTCGGGAGCTCGGCAAGGTGGGCGCCGTGGCAACCGTGGTCAGCGCAAGAGCGCACGAAGAGGCGGAGCCCACGTACGTGGTGAGGGTGCGGCGTAAGCCGTGAGGCGGCTTCCGATCAGGCGACGCGCCTGGTCAGGCTGAGGCCGACGAGTCCCGGGCGTCGGTCGCCTAGGGCCGTCGGAAGGGTGCATCCGGTGCCAGCGGACGGGCAGCCGCCACAGCCGCCGGTGGGGCAGCCGAGGGAGAGCTCCGTGCTCGTGATCCGGCCGGCGCGTACGAGGTGATCGACCGCGGCCCGTACGACATCGTCGGACAAGCCTGTACGACGGGCGATGGCGGCGAGCGTCGGCGTGCCGGCGGTGATCTCGTCGAGGACCAGGTGCAGCGGGCCGCTCACCAGAACAACCGTCCGATCTGGAAGACAGCGACGGCGAGAAGCCAGGCCGTGGCGAGCTGGATCCCGACGCCGAAGATCGTCCAGCGGAGGCCGACCTCGCGGCGTTGTGCGGCGAGGGTGGCGACGCACGGCGTGTAGGCGAGCAGGAACACCATGAACGCGAGTACCGCCGGGAGCGGATGACCGCCCGATGACTGCTCGAACGCGTCGCGGATGTGCTCGCCGAGCAGGCCGGTCTGTCCGGGTTGGGGCTGCTCGGTGGCGTACGTCTGTGCCCACGAGCTGATGACCGCTTCTTTGGCGACGAATCCGACGATCAGGGCCGACGCGGTCTGCCACTGGTCGAAGCCGGCGGGTGCGAAGACAGGGGAGATCGTGCGGGCGGCGACCCCGTACACGGAATCCTCGACGGGCACCTGGCCGAAAGCCAGGCCGCCGGTGGTCGGGATCGACTGCAGCAGCCAGACAGCGCAGACCGTGGCGACGATGATGCCGGACGCGGTCTTGAGGAACCCCCGGAGGCGCTGCCAGACGACCGCGCCGGTCAGGCGGAGCGTCGGCACGTGGTAGGCGGGGAGGTCGATGATGAGCGGCTCGGCGCCCATGGTGCGCCAGAGAGTGCGGCGAAGCAGGAGCCCGATGAGCACGACCAGAGCGACCGATGTGACGTACATCCCGAAGACTGCCGTGCCGGCGTTCTTGCCGAAGAAGACCGTGCCGAGCATGACGAAGACGGTGAGCCGTGCGGAGCAGGACGTGAACGGTACGAGGAGGACGGTGAGCAGCCGCTGTCGGGCGTCGGGGAGGATGCGCGTCGCGGAAATGGCCGGCACGTTGCAGCCGAAGCCGACGACAAGCGGCAGGAACGCGCGTCCGGGCAGGCCCATCGTCCGCATGAGGCGGTCGGTGACGACGGCCGCGCGGGCGAGGTAGCCGGAGTCCTCCAGCAGCGCGAGGAGCAGGAACATCAGCCCCATGAGGGGGACGAAGGTCAGCAGCATGCCGACGCCGGCCACGAGGCCGTTGACGAGAAGGCCTTCGACCCAGGTGCCTTGGAGATGTACGAGGGCGAGTAGCGATGTGACCGCGTGGCTGACGGGTCCCGAGAAGAAGCCGTCGAGCGCGTCCTGGAGGGGAGCCGCCACGGTGGTGGTGAGCTGGAAGACCGCCCACATGACGGCGAGGAAGAGCAGTGGGCCGGCGACCGGTGCCGTCACCCAGCGATCCACCTTGTCGGAGAGGGTGAGGCGGTCGTGGCCGGGCGTGACGGTCGCCAGGTCTGCGGCATCCGAGAGCCACGTGAAGCGGTCGTCGTCGAGCACCAGGGGGTCGTCGGTGAGCGGCGCCGGGCGAGGGCCGGGCGCGGGGCCAGCGAGGGTGGTACGGACGGCGGGCGCCAGGGCGACCACGCCTGTACGACGGCGGGGGTCGGTAGCGACCACGGGGCAGCCGAGTTCCCGCGACAGGATCGCGGTGTCGACGGTCACCTCGCGTTGCGCGGCGATGTCCGACATGGTGACGGCCACAACGACCCGGGTGGCGAGCTCGCGGACCTGGGAGACCAGGTAGAGGCCGTGCGCGAGGCGGGATGCGTCGACGGTGATGACGCAGAGGTCGGGGCGCTCGTCGACGGGCCCGTCCTGCAGCAGGCCGCGCGTCAACTGCTCGTCGGGGGAGTGGGCGTCGAGGCTGTACGCGCCGGGCAGGTCCAGGAGGGTGATGGCCAGCGGATCTTCGTCATGGGCGCAGATGCAGTTCTCGCAGTCGCAGGTCGGAGTGGCGAGGGTCGTACGCCAGACGCCGCGTGAGACCTCGACTGTCGTGCCGGGCCAGTTGCCCATGGTCACGCGTGAACCGGTGAGGGCGTTGAACAGTGTGGACTTGCCGGTATTGGGGGCGCCGACCAGTGCGACTACCGGTGCGTAGGTTCCGGCGGTGTGCTGGGGGCTGGGGTCGCAGCAGGCCTTGGCCGAGGACGGAGTTGCGGTCGTGGGCGTGAGCCGCAGGCGGGTGGACTCGGTCATCAGGCCGCCTGTGCGCGCATCTGTCGTACGAGGTCCTTGCTGAGCGCGAGCCGGGACCCACCCACGAGCACGATCCGGCCGCCCCCGATGGTACGGGTGAGGAGCCGGAAGGAGACACCCTCGCGAAGCCCAAACGTGGCCAGCCGCTGCCGACTTGTCGAGGCGTCGACGCGAATGAGCGTCAGTGGCGTGTCGAGCGGCGCGCTAGCCAGATTCATCCCCGGAGTCATAGAGGTAAGGCTAGCCTTGCCTGTTTCTGGTGTGGCAACTGGGGTCGGATGCGCGAGACAGGCAAAAGCCGATAAAGCGAGAAGGGGATAAAGGAAGAAAGAGATATTGAGACGGGCGAGTCGGCCGTGCGGGTCGGCCGTGGCTGGCGTTGGGGGCCGAGCGGTGGGTGGGTGGTCTCGCGTTGATCCTTCGCCCGGTAGGGTTCCAGGCTGTTGGTGGAGTGGCGTTGACGAGAGGCGACCGCATGAGCGAGGCACCCGACGGGGCAGTCAACGGCACCGTTTCACGTGAAACATTGCCACGACCCTCGGGCACCCGGGTCATGGTCGTGGTCAACCAGAAGGGCGGCGTGGGGAAGACCACCACCGCGGTGAACCTTGCGGCTTCACTGGCCAACGGCGGGTTGAGCGTCCTCCTCGTCGACATGGATCCCCAGGGCAACGCCTCGACCGCTCTCGGCGTGGACCACCGCGAGGGGGTGCGTGGCACGTACGAGGTGCTTATCGAACAGGACGAGATGGCATGGCACGTGGTGCCCAGCCCCGAAGCGCCCCGACTCTCTGTGCTGCCTGCGACCATCGACCTGGCCGCTGCGGAGATCGAGCTCGTGAGCATCGTGGGGCGGGAGCACCGGCTCCTCGACGCGCTGAGCGCATACCTCAGCGCCAATTCGCACGACTACGTGATCCTTGACTGTCCGCCATCGCTGGGGTTGCTGACCCTCAACGCGCTCGTCGCGGCCAAAGAGATCCTCATTCCGATCCAGTGCGAGTACTACGCGCTGGAAGGCGTCTCGCAGCTCGTCCGTACGATCAACCTCGTCAAGGGCAACCTCAACGATCGCCTGCGGGTGTCCACGGTGATCCTCACCATGTACGACGCACGCACGAAGCTCTCCGCTCAAGTCGCCGACGAGGTCCGCCGCCACTTCCCCGCCGAGACCCTCGAGGCTGCCATCCCGCGGTCGGTGCGCGTCTCGGAGGCGCCCAGCTACGGCCAGACGGTCATGTCCTACTCCCCGGGTTCGCCGGGGGCCGATGCCTACGCCGCCGCCGCCCATGAGATCGCCCACCGTGAAGGAGCCCAGTGATGGCTACCCGCACCAAGCCCGCAGGACTCGGCCGAGGACTCGGCGAGCTCTTCCAGAACACCGACACGGACCATTCCGCGAACCCGAACGCCGCTCCCGTCGCCATGCCGGAGGGGGCGAGCTTCGCCGAGATCCCGGTCGCGTCCATCACGCCCAACCCACGCCAGCCACGCACCGCGTTCGACGAGGATCAGCTGACCGAGCTCGCTGCCTCCATCAAGGACGTCGGCCTCCTGCAGCCGATCGTCGTGCGACCGCTCGGCGACAGCACGTACGAGCTCGTCATGGGCGAGCGTCGCTTCCGCGCCACGAAAGAGGCGGGCCTCGACACGATCCCGGCGATCATCCGCCCCACCGAGGAAGCAGACCTACTCCGCGACGCGCTGCTGGAGAACCTGCACCGCGCACAGCTGAACCCGTTGGAAGAGGCCTCCGCGTACCAGCAGCTCCTCGACAACTTCGGCTGCAGCCAGGAGGAGCTGTCGCGGCGGATCCATCGCTCGCGACCACAGATCAGCAACACGATCCGTCTGCTGCGTCTCCCCTCCGGCGTCCAGCGCCGGGTCGCCGCCGGCGTCCTCTCGGCCGGGCACGCACGGGCGCTCCTGGCGCTCGAGACCCCCGAAGCGATGGAGAAGCTGGCGACCCGGATCGTGGCCGAGGGAATGTCAGTCCGCGCCACTGAGGAAGCCGTCACCCTCACGGAACCGAGTCGCCCCGCCAGGTCTCCTCGTGCGCCTGAGGCGGAGAACCCTCGCGCCGCGGAAGTGGCGTCAGATCTCAGCGAGCACTTCGACACTCGGGTCACGGTCGCCATGAGCGGTCAGCGCGGCAAGATCACCATCGAGTTCGCCGGCCAGGACGATCTGGA
>DAIPZP010000047.1:0-9663 GCA_036782155.1 Propionibacteriaceae bacterium | reverse complement strand
CGATCGCGGGCAAGGTCGCGTCGATGCCCTTCATCGTGGGCCAGCAGGCCAGCGCGACCGCGGCGGCCGTGATCATCGGTACCGGGGCCATCGAGGTCACCGTGCCCGTGCCGCTGGCGAAGCGGGCCCAGGTAGCGACTGGTCAGGCCGCGACCGTGACGAGCACCATCGGCGGCACGACACTGGCGGGCACGATCTCGAGGATCAGCCTGTTGCCCACTACAACGACCGGCTTCTCCGTTACCGCAGGTGCAGGTTCGAGCACTTCCACAGGTGCAGGTTCGAGCACTTCCACAGGCGCCAATAGCTCGAGCAGCCAGTCGACGACGACCTACGCGACGGTGATCACCATCACATCAGGTGGCGACCTTCTTCCTGAGAGCTCACGCGTCGGGGCGACGATCACGACGAAGACGGTGAGCGCCGGGGTGGTTCTCCCGGCGTCGGCAGTCACGCCGACCGGTACGGGATCAGGCACCGTCCAGGTGATCACGAACGGCATCCTCTCGACAAAACGCGTGGTGACCGGCGCTCTCGGTGACAAGGACATCGAGATCGTGAGCGGCGTCACCGCGGGCGAGGCTGTCGTCATCGCTGACGTCGACAAGCCGATCCCAGGAGCCAGCATCGCGGCCTCACGGGGTCAGAGCACTGCTCAGCAGCAGCCCCAGGACTTCCCGACCGGCGGCGGCTTCCCAACCGGTGGCGGCGGCTTCCCAACCGGTGGCGGCGGCGGTCAGCCTCCCGCGGGCGGCGCACCCCCCACGTGATGATCAGCCGGCAGGGCTAGGCGTCGGGCGCAGCGTCGCTGCGCCGCGGCTTGCGCACGACGAGCGAGTCGCGATGGATGACTTCGCGCTCGTACTCGATGCCTAGCTCGCGGGCGAGGTCCTTGGTGCTGCGGCCAAGCAACGCGGGGAGCACGTCGGAGTCGTAGTTGACGATCCCGCGCGCGATGGGCGCGCCCGACGGGTCGACGAGCAACACGGGTTCACCGGCGTGGAACGCGCCTCGTACAGCCGTGATACCCGCGGGTAGCAGGGACGCCTTGCCCTTGGTGATCGCCTTCACCGCGCCCTCGTCGAGCTCCAGCTCACCGGTGGGTCGAGAGGCATGCGCGAGCCAGTTGAGGCGCGACGACCGCCGCTTGGCGGACGGGTGGAACACGGTACCGACCTGGCCGGCCAGCGCCTCCGAGACCTGCTCCGCTGCCGCGAGCACGACCGGAATCCCGGCGCCGACGGCGATCCGGGCAGCCTCGAGCTTCGTGGCCATCCCGCCGGTGCCGACGGCACTGCCCACCTGTGTCGTATCGGCAGACAGCTCGTCGATGTTGCGCACCTCGGCGATCCGCTCCGCGCTGGGTGCGGCCGGATGCGCCGAGTACAGCGCGTCCACATCGCTCAGCAGGAACAGCGCGTCGGCCCGAACGAGATGGGCGACGAGAGCCGCCAGCCGATCGTTGTCGCCGAACCGGATCTCCTGGGTGGCGACGGTGTCGTTCTCGTTGACCACAGGCACGATGCCCAGCTCGAGCAACCGGTCGAACGTGCGAAGCGCATTGCGGTACGTGCCTTGGCGGGTCGTGTCATCCACCGTGAGCAGGACCTGGCCGACGGTGAACCCGTGAAGCGCGAACAACGCGGCGTACTGCTCGACGAGGAGCCCCTGCCCCACCGACGCGGCCGCCTGCTGCGACGCCAGGTCTCGGGGCCGCGTGCGCATCCCGAGCGGGCCCATGCCCGCCGCTATAGCCCCGGACGACACAAGGACGACCTCGCGGCCGTCCTTCCTTGCAGCCGCCAGAGCATCGACGATGCGGCCGATCCGCTGGGGATCGATGCCGCCGTCGACCGAGGTGAGTGACGACGACCCGACCTTGACGACGATCCGCCGTGCCCTAGCTATCCGTTGGCGCGTCGTCCTCACCCTCTTCGTCGTCCCAGTCGACCCCGTCGATCGCTGCGTTGACTGACCGTTCGGCGGCCTTGCGCTCCTTGTACACGGCGTCCTTCGCGCGACGACGGCGGGCCGCCGGGCGCAGCTCCTGCATCCGGTTGTCCTCGCCCCGTCGGCTCAGGAGCTCGGCACCGATGTCGACCTGGGGAGCGAAGTCGAACACGACCGCGTCCTCGCCACCGATCGCCACGGTGTCGCCCCGCTCCGCGCCGAGCGAGAGCAGCTCGTCCTCCACGCCCAGCTTGTTGAGGCGGTCGGCTAGGTAGCCCACGGCTTCCGCGTTGCTGAAGTCGGTCTGCCGGATCCAGCGTTCGGGCTTGTCGCCCCGTACGCGCCAGAGATGCCCGCCATCACCATCCCCCTGCTTGCGGATCGTGAACTCCGCCCCGCCTGCGACCGGCTTGGGCTTGACGACGATCCGAGGGGCTGGCCTGGGCGGCTGCGCGGCGCGTTGCTGCGCGACCAACGCCGCCATCGCGTGGGTGAGCTTGACCAGCCCGACACCCGTCTTCGTGGAAACGAGGTGCACCTCGAGCCCCCGCTCACGAAAGTCGGGCTCGACGATCTCGGCGAGATCGAGGGCATCAGGCACGTCCACCTTGTTGAGCACGATCAGGCGTGGCCGGTCCTCGAGACCTCCGTACGCGGCGAGCTCGCCCTCGATGATGTCGAGGTCGCTGATCGGGTCGCGGCCCGGCTCGTACGTCGCGCAGTCGATCACGTGCACGATCGCCTGGCAACGCTCGATGTGGCGCAGGAAGTCGTGGCCGAGGCCACGGCCGTCAGAGGCGCCCTCGATGAGCCCCGGCACATCAGCGACCGTGTACGTGATGTCGCCGGCCACGACGACCCCGAGGTTCGGCACGAGCGTGGTGAACGGGTAGTCGGCGATCTTGGGGCGAGCTGCGGAGATCGCGGCGATCAGCGACGACTTGCCGGCGCTCGGGAAGCCGACGAGGCCGATGTCGGCGAGCACCTTGAGCTCGAGCGTGATCTTTCGCTGCTCCCCCTCCTCGCCGAGCAGCGCGAATCCGGGAGCCTTCCGTGACATCGACGCGAGCGACTCGTTCCCGAGGCCGCCACGACCACCGTGCGCCACGACGAGCTCGGCGTCATCGCCCACGAGATCGGCGAGTACCTCGCCCGTGTCCGCGTCGGAGACGACCGTGCCTTCCGGCACAGGCAGGATCACGTCGTCGGCATGGGTGCCCGCGCGATGGTCTCCCCTACCCGGTTGTCCGTTGGCGGCCACGCGCCGCGACTGGCGGTGGTAGTCGACGAGGGTGGTCAGGCCGGGATCCACCCGGATCACGACGGAGCCGCCGTTGCCGCCGTTGCCGCCGTCGGGACCGCCGAGCGGCTTGAACTTCTCGCGGTGGACAGAAGCGCAGCCGTGGCCGCCGTTGCCGGCGATCGCCGTGAACGTGACGGAGTCCACGAAGGACGGGATCGCCATCGCGAACTCCTCACTTGGGCGTACGGGCTTCTTATCGTCCCACAGCGAGCGGAGGGAACGTCACGACGTCGCGTCGTCGTCCGGATCGGATACCTCCGCGCCGTCCCGATCAGCCCACTCCAGCAGCGTGTCGAGCCGGTGATGGACGTCGTCGATGCCTGCGTGGAGGTCGCCGAGCTTCGCGAACCGGGCCGGTACGGTCGCCAGCGTGAATTCAGCCGGTTCGACGTCCGCGATCTCGTTCCAGGCGATCGGAGTGGAGACCGTGCCCGCGGGAACGCCCCGGATCGACCACGCGCTGGCGATCGTGTGGTCACGCGCGTTCTGGTTGTAGTCGACGAAGACCTTGTCGTCGGGACGGTCCTTGCGCCACCAGGTCGTCGTGACGTCGTCGGGCGTGCGCCGCTCGACCTCACGGGCGAACGCGAGCGCGGCTCGGCGCACGTCCTTGTGGCCCCACTCGGGCACGATCCGTACGTACACGTGCAGTCCGCTGCCGCCCGACGTCTTCGGGTATCCGACGATCCCCAGCTCGTCGAGGACCTCGTGCACTACGCCCGCCACGCGCCGTACCGTCCCGAAGTCACAGCGCGGCATCGGGTCGAGGTCGATCCGCCACTCGTCCGGGTTCTCCGTGGCGCCGCGGCGGCTGTTCCAGGGATGGAACTCGACGGTCGACATCTGCACGGCCCAGATGACCTGCGCCAGCTCGGTCACGCACAGCTCGTCCGCGGTGAGCCCGTACCGGGGGAAGTACAGCTGTACGGTCTCGACCCACTCCGGCGCTCCGGCCGGAAGCCGCTTCTGGTGGACCTTGCCCCCCGGCAAGCCCTTCGGAAAACGGTGGAGCATGCACGGCCGCTCGCGCAGCGCGCGAACGATGCCATCCCCGACCGACATGTAGTACTGGGCCACGTCGAGCTTGGTCCAGCCGTGATCCGGGAAGTACACACGATCGGGGCTCGACAGACGGACTGTGCGAGCGCCGACCTCCAACTCGATTGCGTCAGACATGGGCGTCCACGAGATCCTGCTGAGCTGTTACCGCGACCCGGTAGATGCGTCCGATGTCATCGCGTGGTGCTGTCTGGGTCATGGGTGGCTCCTCTCAGAGGCCGGCTGTGGTCTCCGACTGTCGGTGGAACTACCCCCGGCGCGAAGACATTCCTGGCCGCGACGCAGAACAGCAGAGGCGGCCCGTACGGACCGCCTCTGCTGGAACGAATGTGGCTGGACTACTCAGCGTCCGCCGTGGTGATGTTCACGACGCGGCGGCCGCGCTTGGTGCCGAACTGCACCTGGCCCTGCGCAAGCGCGAACAGCGTGTCGTCGCCACCGCGGCCGACGTTCTCGCCCGGGTGGAAGTGAGTGCCGTGCTGGCGGACGATGATCTCGCCGATGCCCACGGTCTGACCGCCGAAGCGCTTGACACCAAGCCGTTGGGCGTTGGAGTCACGGCCGTTCTTCGAGGACGATGCGCCCTTTTTGTGTGCCATGTGTCAACCCCTCACTTGATCCCAGTGACCTTGACCTGGGTGTACCGCTGACGGTGACCCTGGCGCTTCCGGTATCCGGTCTTGTTCTTGAACTTGATGATGCGGATCTTGGGACCCTTGGTGTCGCCGACGACCTCAGCGGTCACAGCGACCTTCTGGAGCTTGTCGGCGCTCATCGTGACATCATCGCCGTCGACGAGCAGGAGTGGGGTCAGATTGACCACGTCACCCGCCTTGGCGACGATCTTGTCGATCTCCAAGACGTCACCCACGGCAACCTTGTGCTGGCGTCCGCCACTGCGCACGATCGCGTACACGCCTGACCTACTCTCTTCTTCGTCCATGGTGGAGCCTGCGCGCTGCGCGGCTCCTCAGCTGCCCACCGCCACGACACGTCGGGCAGGGCACCGAGGGGCAATCCTACGTGCCGGGGTTCGAAGGGGTCAAACCCGGCCCGATCCTTGCTAGTGCCGACGCCTCCGGTCGCCGCCATCAGAGGGCGCCTGAGTCTCCACAGGCTCGTCGTGACGGTGGTAGCCGCGCCCGTGGCAGACCTCACAGGTCTCCGTGAACGCCTCAGCCAAGCCCGTACCGATCTTCTTCCGCGTCATCTGCACGAGACCCAGCGACGTGACCTCCGCGACCTGGTGGCGCGTACGGTCCCGGCCAAGGCACTCGACGAGACGCCGCAGCAGGAGCTCCCGGTTGTTGGGCAGCACCATGTCGATGAAGTCGATGACGATGATGCCGCCGATGTCCCGCAGCCTCAGCTGCCGGACGATCTCCTCCGCAGCCTCAAGGTTGTTGGCGGTGACGGTCGCCTCGAGGTTGCCGCCGGAGCCGGTGAACTTGCCGGTGTTGACGTCGATGACGGTCATCGCCTCGGTGCGGTCGATGATGAGTGACCCGCCGGACGGGAGGAACACCTTCCGCTCGAGGGCCTTGGCGATCTGCTCGTCGATGCGGTGCTTGGTGAACAGGTCACCGTCCGCCTCGTGGTCCCACTGCTTGACGCGGTCGGCGAGGTGCGGGGCGACGTGGTTCACGTACGCGGAGACCGTGTCGTACGCGTCGTCGGCCTTGCCGTTGCTGTCCACGACGAGGTTGGTGAAGTCCTCGGTGAACAGGTCACGCACGATCCGTACGGTCAGGTCGGGCTCGCCGTACAGCATCTGGGGCGCGGAGCCCTGCTTGACCTTCTTCTCGATGGATTCCCACTGCGCCTTGAGCCTGGTGATGTCGCGGACGAGCTCTTCCTCGCTCACACCCTCGGCGGCGGTACGGATGATCACCGAGGCGTCTTCGGCGACCAGGTCGCCGAGGATGTCCTTGAGCCGGTTCCGCTCCTGCTCCGGCAGCTTGCGGGAGATGCCGGACAGGTGACCGCCCGGCGCGTACACGAGGTAGCGACCCGGCAGCGAGATGTGCGCAGTGAGACGGGCACCCTTCGCCCCGACCGGGTCCTTCGTGACCTGGACGAGGATGCTCTGGCCGGACGAGAAGACCTTCTCGACCTGGCGGCTCTGCCCGTCGGCGCCGAACGCGTCCCAGTCGACCTCGCCCGCGTACAGCACGGCGTTGCGGCCGCGGCCGATGTCGATGAAGGCTGCCTCCATGCTCGGCAGCACGTTCTGCACCTTGCCGACGTAGACGTTGCCAATCAACGAGGCCGCAGACGCACGGTCGACATAGTGCTCGACGAGGACACCGTCCTCGAGGACGGCGATCTGGCTCAGGTCGTCTGCCTGGCGTACGAGCATCACTCGCTCGACGGACTCCCGGCGAGCCAGGAACTCTGCCTCGGACAGGATCGGGGCGCGGCGACGTCCGGCTGCACGGCCCTCACGGCGACGCTGCCTCTTCGCCTCCATACGTGTGGAGCCTTCGATGCCGGTGACCTCGTCAACCGGCGAGGCCGGACGACGGCGGCCACGGGGCTCCCGTACACGCACGACCACCTCAGTGGGATCGTCATCGGCTGCCGTGGCGTCTTCCCCGCGACGGCGACGACGGCGACGCCGGCGACTGCTCGCGCTGACGGGCTCGTCGCCCTCCACCGCCTCGGACTCCTCAGCCTCAGCGTCCGCCTCGGGTTCGGTCTCGCCGTCCGAAGGCTCGCCGGACTCCGCGTCCACGTCGTCCGGTCCGCGACGACGGCGACGGCCCCCACGACGTCGGCGCCGGCGACGGGGCGCATCCTCGCTGTCGACATCGTCAGCGGCCTCGTCATCTACGAGCTCTGCGTCGTCCTGCGCCTCGGCGTCGCCCAGCGCCAGGGCCTCGTCTTCGTCTTCGTCCTCGGCCACCACATCGTCAGGGTCGACGACCGCATCGGTGCCCGGGTTCGCGAGCGCGGCGGTGATCGCGTCCAGATCAATCGGTGCCGGGGCGCCAGCCGGGCGGCTCGCGGCGCGCCTACGACGAGGCGCGCGTGTTCCCTCCAGCGCGACGAGTGCCTTCGCGACCGCGTCGTCCGACCCATGGGAGAAGACGAGCTCGGGCTCCGAGGGAGCAACCGGCTCGGGCTGCGGCTCGACCGGCTCGGTGGGCTTCGACTCGACCACGGGAGCCCGCGTTGCCTTGGCGCGCGACCTTCGCGGGCGCGATTCGACAGCAGCGGCGTCGGATGTCGTCGTGAGACCCGGTACGTCGCCGGTCTCCTGCGAAGGCGTCACCACGGGGATCTCGGCTGGAGCCGAGGGAGCAGGAACCGACGCAGCGGGAGTCGAGGCAGCCGGCGCCGCGGCGGCGGCGGGTGGTCCTGCTGGGCGGGAGACTGCGCGACGGCGGCGTGGCGCCCTCTGCGTGTCTTTAGGTGAATCTGTCGGCGGTACGTCAACCGTGACATCGAGCATGTCTGCCCCATTCACCGGCACCGGATCCCGGCGCCGGAATCGGCGGCGCGGCTCGGGAGGGTGTCCGGTTGCCACGCACGAAGTCTTCTGGCCCGACGGACGCCACCTCACCGGCCGCCGCGGTCAGTCCCCCGGAGAACCAGGGGCACGTCGCGGTCACGCTGCGAAGCAATGTCCATCATTGGTGGACGTCTGGATGAAGTCCTGCCGTTGGCCAGTATCGCACAGTCACCAGCATCACTCGGCAGGTTCGCGTCAGAGCATCAGACGAGCGGGTCGGTGATGCGACCGTCGACGAAGGGCCCCTGCTCGACCCTCGTGAGGAGCGGCGGCTGGTCCGTGGCAAGTTCTGGCGCGACGAGCCGGAGCCCTCTCACCACGTCGTCGGGACGGACGAGTGGGGTGCCGTGCAGGCTCAACAGCGCGACGCGCGTTCCCTCGAGAGGAGCGAGCTCGACCACGGCAGCCCGGGCGTCGAACGTCCGCAGCCCCGACTTCGTCATCCGAGTCACTTCGACCGTGTCGCGGGCGAGAAAGTCCTCGACCGCGTGGGCGATGACGCTCGGTTCCCCGTCGATGAGGTCGATCTCCCAGCGCGACGCCTGGAGCAGATCCGTAAGCGACTGCGGTGTCGCCTCGATCACGGTGAGCACGTCGAGGCCGGGAGGGAGCGCTTCGTCGAGCGCGTCCCTCACAGCCTGCGGGTCGCACACCGCGGCGAGGGCGATCTCGAGGTACTCGGCCTCCGTCGCGGCACCGGTCGGCGAGGCATTGGCGTACGAGATCCTCAGGTGAGGGTTGAACCCTGAGGAGTACGCCATCGGCACCTGCGCCCGGACAAGCGCGCGCTCGAAGGCCCGGGAGAAGTCACGATGCGAGGTGAACCGCGCCCGGCCACGCTTCGCGTACCGCACACGAAGGCGCTGTACGGGAGGTGGCTGCTGTTCGGGCGGTTGGTTCTTCGACACCGGGCAACGATAGCGATCGGGCCGGACGAGACACTTCGTTGTGCCCTGTCCGGCCCGATCGCGCCTTGCTGGTACTACTTCATCGTGCCTTGAGACACGGACCCCTGAAGCTGACGCTGGAAGATCACGTACACCACGAGCACCGGCGCCACTGTGATGACCACGGCAGCGAACAGTGCGCCGAAGTTGACGTCGTACCCCGCCGAGGATGCGAACGCCGCCAGCCCTTGGCTCAGCACGTAGTTCTTCTGGTTGGTGTTCAACGCGACCGGCAGAAGGAACTGGTTCCACAGGCCGAGGAAGTTCATGATCGCCACCGTGGCAAGGCCCGGCTTCGCCATCGGCAGCATGATCTGGAAGAACGTCCTCCACTCGTTGGCGCCATCGATCGCCGCCGCCTCGCTGATCTCGTACGGCAGCTGCCGGAAGAACGCGTAGAGGAAGAAGACCGTGAATGGCAACGCGAACGCCACGTAGGTGATGGCCAGGCCAGGCAGCGTGTTGAGCAACCCGAAGTTACGCAGCACGAAGAACAGCGGCACGATCGCGAGGAAGATCGGGATCATCAGGCCGCCCAGCATCATGTAGTAGATGATGCGGTTCCCTGGGAAGTCGAAGCGAGCCAGGATGTACGCGCACATCGACCCCAAGAGCATGACGAGGACCAGCGCCGAGCCGACGACGAAGATCGTGTTGAAGAAGAAGTTCCCGATCCCCGCGGTTGTCCAGGCCTCGCTGTAGTTCACGAACTGAGCTTGGGCCGGGAGCTGGAAGGGGGACGCGAAGATCTCCGTGGTCGTCTTGAAAGACGTCATCAACGTCCACAGGAGCGGCAGGATGACGATGATCGCCCAGATCGACAGGACGACGTGGCTGCTCACCGCCACCGACCGCTCGGCGGCTGTGACGTGCTTGCGGACCGGAACTAT
>DAIPZP010000046.1:7298-9724 GCA_036782155.1 Propionibacteriaceae bacterium | reverse complement strand
CTGCCCGATCTCGACTACGACTACGGCGCACTGGCCCCGCACATCAGCGGCGAGATCATGGAGCTGCACCACAGCAAGCACCACGCCGCGTACGTGGTGGGCGCGAACACGGCTCTCGAGAAGCTCGCCGAGGCGCGTGACAAGGACGACTTCGCCGCGGTGAACAAGCTCGAGAAGGACCTCGCGTTCCACCTCGGTGGCCACATCAACCACTCGGTCTTCTGGAAGAACATGTCGCCCGACGGCGGCGGCGAGCCCACGGGTTCCCTCGCCTCGGCGGTTGCGGAGACGTTCGGCGGATTCGCCAAGTTCCAGCGCCACTTCACCGAGACCGCCAACGGCATCCAGGGCTCCGGCTGGGCGATGCTCGTCTGGGACACGCTCGGCGGGCGCCTCAACATCAACCAGCTGTACGACCAGCAGGGCAACCTGCCCGCCGGCCAGGTGCCGCTGCTCCAGCTCGACATGTGGGAGCACGCGTTCTACCTGCAGTACAAGAACGTGAAGGCCGACTACGCGAAGGCTTGGTGGAACGTCGTCAACTGGGCTGACGTCCAGGCCCGGTACGGCCGCGCCGTGACGCAGACCGCCGGCTTGATCTGACTTACCTGTTCCGCCTCACGATCCCCGTCAGCGACCTGCTGGCGGGGATCGTCGTCTTCAGCCGGCACGCCCGATCGTCATCCCGTTGGTTTGGCATAGTGGACCGGTGCCCCGAACCCTTGCAGACGTGACCTGGCCGGCGGGTACGGCCAGGTTGAAGATCCGCCGCGTCACCGCCGACGACGCGGCCGCGGTGTGGCGCTACCGCAGGCTGCCCCAGGTGTACGACTGGATCACCACGGCACCGGCGGACGAGGAGACGTTCACGGCGTACTTCGAGGATCCCCATCGGCTCTCCGTGACGCTGGCTGTCGAGCACGAAGGGGTCGTGATCGGCGACCTCTACCTGCACATCGAAGACCCCTGGGCGCAGACCGAGGTCAAGGAGGCCGCCCGCGGCGTCCAGGCGGAGATCGGCTGGGTCTTGGACCCTTCCTACGGCGGTCAGGGCCTGGCCACCGAGGCGGTCGCCGCCATGCTGCGGATCTGTTTCGAAGAGCTCGGGTTGCGCCGCGTGGTCGCGAACTGCTTCGCCGACAACATGGGATCGTGGCGGCTCATGGAGCGGCTCGGGATGCGACGGGAGGCACATACCGTGTCCGATTCCCTGCACCGGTCGGGCCGCTGGCTGGACGGGTACGGCTACGCGCTGCTGGCCGAGGAGTGGCGGCCGACCAGCTGACGTCGGGGCTGGGCGAGACGCCCTAGGCGGAGACGTCCGCGTGGACCGCGAGCATCCGGGCCGCCGACGTGTCCCACGAGTACAGCTCGGCGCGGGTACGAGCCGACTGACGCAGGCCGTACGGATCGGCGACGAGCCGCGTCCGCAGGCGCTGTACGGCATCGGCAAGGGCCGCCGCGCGGGGCGCTCCCCACTCCGCACAGGTGTCGTCGACGAGCTCGCGGGCACCGCCCACGTCGGCCGTGACCACAGGCGTCCCGCATGCCAGAGCCTCCAGCACCGCCAACCCGAACGTCTCCGTGGGCGCGACCGAGAGCGAGATGTCAGCCTCTCCGTACAGGCGGGCCAGCTCCTCGCGCCCGTCGACGTAGCCGAGGAAGCGCACGGGCGCTTCCTCTGCCTGCTCCCGGAGCCATGCAAGGTGCGGGCCGGTGCCGGCGACGGTGAGCTCCACCAGCACGCCGCGCCGGTGGAGCTCGGCGGCTGCCGCGATCGCAAGCTGTGGGTACTTCTCGCGCGACATCCGGCCGGCGTGGATCAACCGGATCACGGAGCCAGGATCTGGCCGCTCAACAGGTGGCCGGAACGTCTCGAGGTCCACGCCCAACGGAACCGTGACCAGCCGCGCACTCGTACCGTCCCATTCGCCTGCCGAGTACCGCGTGGTGACGACGACGCGATCGAAGTCCTTCGCCAGCGCGCGGTTCCGTAGGTGGACCAGGCCGCGCACGGGAACGCGCAGGAAGTCGGACGCCATGTCGTCGAGCCGCTCATGGCTGAACAGGATGCTGCCCACATGGCGCCGCCGTGCCCAAGGGCCGATTCCCGCGAGCGTCCATTTGTCGGAGACCTCCACCGAGGTCGGCTCAAAGTCCTCGAGGGCCTTGAGCACCCCGCTCATGGCAAGGATGATCCTGTAGCCGCCCGTGACCCGCACGCCACGAACCTGCGCGACGACCCCCGCGGCGCTCTCGGTCACGCGGTCCTCGGGTCCGGGGATGATCAGCAGCCGTTCGTGCCCCGCAGTCACATAGCGCTGGCCCAGCTGATCGATCGCACGCCGCATACCGCCAGAGGTCGGCCCGACGAAGTTCGCCAGCTGAGCGATGCGCACCCGGCGACTCTAGCGACGCCGCCTGCA